>DAOMPZ010000121.1:0-7516 GCA_035445045.1 Crocinitomicaceae bacterium
GTTGTATATTTAAACCTTTTCCAGGCGAACCTTCGATGTTTTTTGTTTCACCCGAAACAGCCATTGAATTTACGACATTAATTTTTGTGTCTTGCCCTAAAATACTTTTGGGAAAGCCAAATCCATACCCAGCATTTACGTCCACGTAGAATTTTTGGGCAAAAAGTCCGCACGTAGTAGTCAACAATGCAAACGATAGAATAATTTTTTTCATGAAATTTAATTTACAAATTTTAAGCGAAGTTACAGATATATCGTAATGGTGATTTTTTGTTTGTGTTTTTTTTATCCAATGCAGAATGTTAATTACTTTAAATAGCTATTCAAACTATTTATTCTTCGTCTTTATCCGTTGGTTTTTGCCCCATTTTCTTCAAATGCTTAACGTGTGAAACAAACGCGTGACGCATCGTCTTGTATTCGATATATGGCAAATCGTGTTCTTTAGCGGTTTCTTTTACGATTTTTGAAATCTTTGTATAATGTACATGGCTGATATTCGGAAAGATGTGATGTTCTATTTGATGATTTAATCCACCTGTACACCAATTTAAAAACTTGCTTTTTGTTGAAAAATTTGCTGTTGTAAATAGTTGGTGAACAGTCCATGAATGTTCTAATTTTCCGTCTTCATCCACAATAGGCATATCCGAACCGCCAACTACGTGTGCCAACTGAAAAATAACACTTAAAATAAGCCCTGCGGTATAGTGCATTACCAAAAATCCAATCAACACTTTCCACCAAGCAATATCCATAAAAATCATTGGGACAGCTATCCAAATGGCGAAATACAATAATTTTGTGAAAACCAAAATTATCCACTGCGCTGTAGGATTAGCTTTTTTCTCATACGACAAATCACGTGATAAATAATTTCGCAACACAACAAAATCCGAAAATAACGCCCAATTAAACGTTAAAAACCCATATAAAAAAATAAAGTACAAATGCTGAAAACGTGTGTGTGCATACCATTCCGAATGCTTATTGAAACGCATTAATTTTCCTGCATTAATGTCATCGTCATGCCCTTCAACATTCGTATAAGTATGGTGTAAAACATTATGTTGAACCTGCCAATTATAAACATTTCCAGCTAAAATGTAAATACTACTACCAAAAATAGTATTGATTAATTTATTTTTTGAATACGACCCATGATTAGCATCGTGCATAACATTCATTCCAACACCTGCCATTCCAAATCCCATAACAACTGTCAAAATTAACTGTAACCACCATGGCATATCTAAAGTTAAAATGATAAAATACGGCGTTAAGAAAACCGCAAACATGATAAATGTTTTCAAATAAAGTTGCCAATTTCCGTTTTTCGAAATCTTCTTTTCTTTGAAATAATTGTTTACACGTTGATTGAGAATTTTTGTAAAGTTAGAAGTTTCCTTTTGGTTAAATTGAATTGTCTTTGCAATCATGATAACTTTGTATTAAATATTACTTTTTTAGAAAAAAAGCCTACCTGAACGATAGGCTTTTTAAAACGACTATATGGTATAAATAAAATTCTTAAATCTTAGACACATTCGCTGCGTTAATACCTTTTTTGCCTTGCTCTTTCACAAAGCTAACACGGTCATTTTCGTCGATTTTAGTGCCGTTTAATGCGCTCACATGAACAAAAATTTCCTCTGTACTGTCGTCGATTTTGATAAAACCAAAACCTTTTGTTTCGTTAAAGAACTTAACTGTTCCTTGAAATTGTTGATTTTCCATTAAATTGGAATTAAATAATTAATAAAGTACAAAGATACTTTAAATATTTGAATAATGAAGCTCTCAAAAAAATTAAACGTTCTAAATTTCATCGTTTGCAACAAAAAACGTTCTAAAACACAATAAACATATTATCTTTGTGTTTCAAATCTCCGCCATGAAAAATAAAAAACAAAGACGCTGGCTTATTTCTTTTTTAATCTTGTCGTTAGTCGTTATCATTACGCACTATCTACCTTATTTTGAGTTTTTTAGTGAATTAAAAAACTATATTAACATTCTTGAAAAACTAAGTACAAGCATCTTTTTGGTACTTGTTATTTTGTTTTTACGAAAGGTTGTTGAAAAAATCGTTATTCCACAGGCACAAACAGAAGGCGACCAATATAATCTACGACGCATCACAAAACTCTTGACAATTCTTTTTATTTTGATTGTCGTAGCCTCGTTCTTGTTTCAAAATTTGTACGCTGTTGCCGTCAGTTTTGGGGTTATTTCCATTATTCTTGGTTTTGCACTTCAAGCTCCGATTACATCGTTTATTGCATGGTTGTATATCGTTTTTAGAAGACCATATCAAGTTGGTAACAGAATACAAGTCAACGGATTACGTGGCGATGTTATGGAAATTAGTTATTTAGACACGATTATTTGGGAATGTCACGGTGCTTACCTCGGAAACGACCAACGCAGTGGTAGAGTTATTCATTTTCCGAACAGTTTAATTCTGAAAGACCAAATTATTAACTATTCAAGTGGACCGCACGCTCCTTTTATTTGGAACGAAACCGCTCTTCAAGTTACTTTTTCGAGTGACTTACAGTTTGTTGAAGAATGTATGTTGGCGGCAACCAAACGTGATTTCAGCGAACGTTACCCTACTATTCAAGGAAAGCGATTAGAAACACTTATGCCTGTCGTTTATTTCAGAGATAGCCACAGAGCTTGGTTAGAGGCGGTTATCTCCTACCCTGTTGAACCCGATGACACCACAGGAAGACGAAATCGGATTTTGCGTTATATGTTACCGTTGTTGAACGAACAAAAAGACCGTGTGAAATTCCCCGAGGCAGGAAAATAATTTTTGGACTAAAAAATTCCGATGAAAAAGTTTTTAGGATTTTTGATTGTTTCGCTTTTCGCAACACAAAACTACGCACAAGAAATTTCCGTTCGGGATTCTTTGCTCGCAGGTTGGCACTTTGAACACATGAACTATAATGTCACGCATTATGCGTTGCGCTTAAAAATTGATGTCGATTTGCAAGAAATTAGCGGAAATACAACCGTTAGTTATACCGTTGTTGAAGACAATCACGAAATTCAATTGGATTTAATCGCACAGTTAGCAATCGACTCTGTTCTTTTTGAAAATCAAAAATGTACTTTCAGACGTTTACACGATTCGTTTTTTGTCAAACTTCCGAGGGAAACACTCAAAGGCGAGAAACTTCAACTTACTGCTTTTTATCACGGGAAACCACCTATTGCCAAAAATGCACCTTGGGAAGGCGGTTTTGTGTTTGAAAAAGATAAAAGCGGAAATCCGTTTGTTGGTGTGGCGTGTCAAGAAATTGGTGCGTATTCGTGGTGGGCAAACAAGGCTTTATTGGTCGATAAATGCGACAGTGCCGATATGTATTTTGAAGTCCCGAGCGATTTGCAGGCGATTAGTAACGGACAATTTATTTCCAAAACTGACCTTGGAAAGACAGCGATTTTTCATTGGAAAGTAACCTACCCAATTAACAACTACAACATTTCCGTGACGATTGGAAAATTTGCGCATTTTACGGATAGATACAACTATGGAAAAACAAGCTACGACCTTTCGTATTATGTGTTGCCCGAAAATCTGAAAAAAGCCAAAAAACAGTTTAAACAAGTCAAACCGATGTTGAAAATTTACGAAGAACTTTTTGGTGCTTATCCTTTTGCTCGTGACGGTTTTAAGTTGATTGAAACACCTTACGTTGGTATGGAACATCAAAGCGGAATTGCCTACGGAAATCATTATCAAAATGGCTACAATGGAACGTTTTTTACGAAAATCAACAAAAAATTTGATTTTATCATCATTCACGAAACAGGTCACGAATATTGGGGCAACAGCGTAACCATGGACGATTTGTCTCAAATGTGGATACACGAGGCGTTTTGTACGTATACGGAATTACTTTACATCGAAAAACGCTTTGGAAAAAAATACACCAATGATTACGTCAATTATTGGAAAAGCATGGTCAAAAATGATGAACCACTTGTAAACAAACGCTTTAGCAATCAAGTGCCCACAACCGACATTTATTACAAAGGAGCGTTGCTTATCCATACTTTGCGCAATAAAGTGAATGATGACAAACTGTTTTTTAAGCTCTTAAAAGAATTTCAAGAGAAATATGTTTACCAAAATGTGGACAAGTGGGATTTTATATTCTTATTCGAAGCACAAACGAAATTAGACATGAGGGATATTTTTGATATGTATTTGCATGAGAAGTAAACACGCTTAATTTAGTCGAAAAAATCTATTTTTCAATCAATCTAATTTCCTCCTCCGTCAATTCATAAATCTGATAAACTAACTCATTAATTTTATCCTCCGCATATTCAATTCTTTGTTTGATTTGCTCAATTCTGTTTGGCAAAGTTTCGGTTTGTAGTTCGGTGTTGAGTTGTAGAAGTTGGTTGACGAGTTTGATGATATCTGTTTGTTGTTCGATTGGTAATGATTTTATCGGTAAAGAGTTGAATAAATACGATTGAATTTCAGGAAACAAATCAATCTTTTTCATTGAAAATTTCTTTTGATAATAGAAATTTAAAAGATTAGAGTTTAATAACGCTAAAATGTATAAAGGCGAAAATTTTTCGTTGATTATTTTTATTCCGTAAAGGTTTTTGTTAAAAGCGTAGTTGTCTTCATTCATGGTTGCAAGTAAAACACTCGAAACTCTTCTCAACAAAATAAGATTCTCATTATCGAAAAAAGACTTTAATCGAAGATATTGAGGGTTTTGAATGTCAACATATTTATTAGCAAATTGAATTTTATATTTGTTCGTATCGCTACCAATTAACGTTTTAAATCCTTGTGAAATAAAATCATTTTTTCCAATTTCCATTCCTCGCTTAGAAGTAGAAATTTGTTTCAAACTAACTGTATTCGTTTCGATTGTTGACAAAACATTAATGTCGTCTTTCGTTAAATGTGTTTGAATTTCATGATGTTCATTGTTCAATGAATATTTTTTACTGATTAAATTTGAATTTTCAATATTACCGTTTAAGTCAGTTTTGATGTTTATTTCTAAATTTTTAGGCTTACTATTTTTAATTAGAGCGATTACACATTCTGTATTTACACCTTCAAAAGGCGATGTTTCTGTTAACTCAAGTAATTCAACATCTGACAAAAAATATTTACGAATATCCTTACAACTTTTATTTACAAGAAAAAATCGAGGTGTAATAAATCCTAACAAACCGTCTTTACGGAGTAATTCCTTGTCTAACACTTTTTCAAAAAACATCAAATATAAATCCGTATTCCATTTGTAATATGAATTATAAATAGAATCTTGTTTTTGAACCACATAAGGAGGATTTCCCACTACACAATCAAAACCGCCTTGTTTGAAGACCTCGGGAAATGCTTTTTGCCACGAAAATGGTTTTACTTTTCGTTCTTCGCCAAAGTCGAGTTCGTTGTCATAATAATCGAGGTCAATCAAACTATTTCCGCTTTTGATGTTGTTGTCGAGTGTGGGCAAAATACGTTCGTGAAAAAGTTTGGTTTGAGCCTCAATCGTTTCTTTGGTTTCGCCCTCCATACACTTGAGCAATAGCGAAAGCTTGGTTACTTCCACAGCGTTGCTGTCCAAATCCACACCGTAAATGTTGTTGAGCAAAATACGTTTCTTTTCGGCTGTCGTGAGTTCGCCTGTCGGTGTTAAAACGTCTTCTCTGTTTCCTCGTGGGCTGAGCGTAGTCGAAGCCCTATTTTGATTGTAATAATCTTTGTGCCAATCCAACAAAAATTGATACGTTCCAATCAAAAAACTACCACTTCCACACGCTGGGTCAACGATTTTGAGCTTTGATACTTCTTTGGGAGTCTTGTTTGCTACTTGTTTTCCGACGGTGTTTTTTACGATGTAATCAACGATGTATTGCGGTGTGTAATATACGCCACCTGCTTTGCGCACTTCGGGTTTTTCTTCGATTGTCGCTCGTCCGCTTTTGGAAAGTGTGATTTGTTTGCCCAAAAACTGCTCGTAAGCACTACCCAAAATCTCAACCGATAAAACTGAAAATTCATACGGACAAACAGGATAGTACAATTCAGAAATAATGCTTTTTACGACTTTGTTGTCAATCGAAATTTTCGTGCTGATGGTGTCTTTTTCAAAGTCAAAAAGTCCCGAATTATATTTTTGGTCGGCAAAGTGAAACAGTTGCAACAGATTTTGATAAAAATCACCCGATTTGACAGCTGTTTTTAGATTTTCGTACGGTTCGGCACTTCTGTCTTCGGCAATACGCAAGAAAATAATACGGTCAATCGTATGTTGAACGATAAAATTTAACGCATCTTCGCTTAGTGTTTTATTGCGTTGGGCGATATTTACGGCAAGCTCAACACGCCATTTGTCAAGTGATTGCAAAAATTCGTTGTCAACGGTTGTTGTGCCTTTTTTGTTTTTGTCGTTGGTAATGTATTTGTCGAAACTTCCCTTTAAAACTCGTTCTTTAGCGAATGTATCCCACAAAAAATCGAACTCCGCAAGGTAATTATCATACGTTAAATATTTAATTCGTCCGTTGCTTGCTTTGTCGGTTGGTTTGGGTTTATTGGTGCAATCATAAATGGCAAACTCCTCAAAATCAGTGATTACCGAAATCGGCATTTTCGCACTCCAGCCGTAGCGGCGCACTTGATAAGCAGGCTGAATGTCGTCTTTAATCGCAACACTTGGCTTTTTTGCCTCTAAAAAGAAAAGTCGTTTTCCACCAACCAAACGGAACGAATAATCAGGTGCTTTGGTCGCATTGCCAACTTTTACACGATCTTCGTGAATAACTTCCCGATAGCTTTCCGCATAGCCGTTTTCGTTGTCCACGTCCCAACCTAACGCCTTGAAAAATGGGTCGATGAAGTCACGCCGTGTTTGGGTTTCGTTGTAGTCCGTCTTTTTGTAAAATTCTTTTTGTTCGTCAAACCGTTCGACCAGCGATTTGATTTTGTTCAATGCTTGTTGTTTTTCCATAATCCTGCGGTAAAAAGAGCGTGGGCTAATTCCAATTTACTTATATCTGAGGTTCTGGTAAACCTATGGTACAAAGCAAAAAGGAACGCCCACGTTTACCGCAGGCGTTTCCACTTTACTTCCCTGTACCATTTTAAAATTTACCAGATTTCAGATATGGGAATTGTTGAGCGAAACGCTATATTTTATATGTTTTTAATTCTTATTTTAGTTCATCAATAACTTTTTAATTCGTATAATATCTTCTTAATAATAATTCTATTTTCATCAACAAAAACCTACATATTCCTCCTATACTGCCCTCCTACTTCAAACAATGCGCTGGTGATTTGTCCGAGTGATGCAGTTTTGCACGTTTCCATTAAAACTTCAAAAATGTTTTGGTTCTGAATGGCTGTTTCTTTCACTTTTTCAACACTTGCGATTGTTTCGGCGGTGTACGCTTTGTGAAGATTTTGGAGCATCTCAATTTGATATTGCTTTTCTTCTTCGGTCGCACGGATAACTTC
>DAOMPZ010000122.1:0-7403 GCA_035445045.1 Crocinitomicaceae bacterium
AAAACGTGTACGTCATTTTCAACGGCTTGTTTGGCAGCTTCGGCAGGCGTTTGAAACAATGGCCCCATATCTACGTCAAAACCGATGTCTGCGAATGAAGTGGCGATAACTTTTGCACCTCTATCATGTCCGTCTTGCCCCATTTTTGCGACCATAATCCGTGGACGACGACCTTCTAATTTGGCAAATTGATTGGCTAATTCAACTGCTTTTTCAAATTCTTTATCTTTCATACTTACTGATGAATATACGCCTTGAATGGAACGAATTGTTGCTTTATAACGCCCGAAATGTTTTTCCATGGCACTTGAAATTTCACCCAATGAAGCTCTGTTTCTTGCACATTCAATCGCAATTTCTAATAAATTTCCATTTCCTGTTTGCGCACTTTCCGACAATTTTTCAAGACTTTCTTGAACCTTTTGTTCGTTGCGCTCCGCACGCATTTTATTTAACCGTTCGATTTGAGAAATACGCACTTTCGTGTTGTCAATTTCCAAAATATCCAACTGCGATTGTTCGTCAACCGTATATTGATTAACCCCGACAATTACGTCTTTTCCAGAATCAATACGAGCTTGTTTGCGTGCTGCCGCCTCTTCGATACGCATTTTCGGAATACCTGTTTCAATCGCTTTTGCCATGCCACCTAACTCCTCAACTTCTTCAATTAATGCCCACGCATCTTTTGCGATTTGGTCGGTCAAAGTTTCGATGTAATTACTGCCTGCCCACGGGTCGATAACGGACGTAATTCCTGTTTCTTGCTGTAAATAAATTTGTGTATTTCGGGCAATGCGAGCCGAAAAATCAGTTGGTAATGCAATCGCTTCGTCCAACGCATTTGTGTGTAATGATTGTGTTCCGCCAAACGCTGCTGCCAACGCCTCAATACACGTTCTTGCAATATTATTGAATGGGTCTTGCTCGGTCAAACTCCAACCTGATGTTTGGCAATGTGTTCGTAACGCCAAGGATTTCGCATTTTTTGGTTTAAATTGATTGACCAATTTTGACCACAATAAACGTCCTGCACGCATTTTGGCAATTTCCATAAAAGGATTCATACCAATCGCCCAAAAGAAACTCAAACGTGGAGCGAATGCGTCAATGTCCATTCCTGCGTTGATACCTGTTTTCAGATATTCCAAGCCGTCCGCCAAGGTGTAAGCCAACTCAATTGTATTGGTTGCGCCTGCCTCTTGCATGTGATAACCCGAAATCGAAATCGAGTTGAATTTAGGCATATTTTGCGACGTATATTCAAAAATATCCGAGATGATTTTCATGGACGGCAAAGGCGGATAAATGTACGTATTACGCACCATAAATTCTTTCAGAATATCGTTTTGAATTGTTCCCGAAAGTTGTTCTTGCTTTACGCCTTGTTCTTCCGCAGCGACAATATAAAACGCCAAAATCGGAATAACCGCACCATTCATCGTCATCGAAACGGACATTTGGTCGAGTGGAATTTGGTCGAATAAAATTTTCATGTCCAAAACAGAATCAATCGCCACGCCTGCTTTTCCAACATCGCCGACAACACGTTCGTGGTCAGAGTCATAACCTCGGTGTGTCGCTAAGTCGAACGCTACGGAAAGACCTTTTTGTCCTGCAGCTAAATTTCGTCTGTAAAACGCAGTGGATTCTTCAGCAGTCGAAAAACCTGCATATTGGCGAATTGTCCACGGTTTTATGGCATACATTGAACCGTAAGGACCGCTCAAATACGGTGCTTTTCCCGAAACATAACCCAAATGAAACAAATCTTTTTTGTCCGTTGGCGTGTAAAAATTCTTGATTTCGATTTTCTCAGCCGTTTCAAAAATTGCTTGTTGCTTTGCCGTTGCTTTTTCGTCAAAAAGTTGAACGTCTGTATTTTTTAGTTCGGATTGTGTAAAATCTCCGCTGTCTTTTGTGATTTCTTCTTCAATAATCAACGGTTTCAAAAAACGGTCGATTTTCGGAACAGACCACGTTAAATCGCTCTTTTCGGGATTGGAGAATTTGTTTACACCAATCAATATATTTTTATCGTTTTTGTACGATGCAATACGCTTTTTAGCTGTGTTTTCGATGTTATCCACAAGTGAAGAACGAACGCCTTTAAAGGTTATCGTGTCAGACAAAGTGCTTGCTTTCTCAATAATTTGTTTGGTCAAAAAATCAATGGCATAACTTCCCGATGCGGCATCAATTACTTTGTCAAGGAAAGATTCTTCTTTTAACAGCAACGAGATGTTTTTTGCCATTCGTTCAGTAAATTCCGTTGCGCCATTTGTTGACCACGCATCGTAAGGCATTGTCAAAATGCCGTCCGCACCACCGATTGCGGCTGATGCCACTTCGGTCGTTTGGCGCAATAAATTCGTGTATGGGTCTTTCAGAGACTTGTTGACAAAACCTGTTTTTGCCAAAATATACGGCTTAACACCAAATTTATTTTGAACTAAAATGCGAATTGCTCGAAACTTGGCAATTTCAATTAAAAATTGATTTCCAACGCCAACTTCAATAACCGTTGACGGCACTTTTCCGAATTTATTTAAAATCAACGCAACTTCCTCAATCGCATTTCCACCTGCGGCATGAACAGCATAAGAAGAAATATTTTCTTTGATAAAAATCGGTTGTTTTAACTGCTTGTCAATAAACCATTTTTGAATTTCCTTGTTAAATTCCGTTTCGCACAAGAACGCAATTTGAATGTAATTTGCCTCAATTCCGTTCAGCAAAACATCTAAATTGACGTGTTTATCTATCTGAAAATACAACGCCGAAACGCCATTTTCTAATAAATGTAATGCTTTTTTGTTGGCGTTTGCTTCGTCCGTTACGTTGATGTAGGAAAAAATATCCCAATCATTGTTGTCGGAATTGGCTTTTCCCGATAAAAACGAATTACTGAAAATCGATGATTTTTCGGACGTATCGTCTATGTGAAAATAAGCGGGATAGCTTATCTGCTCAATGTCATTATGTTTCGTGAGAATGTCAATGCTTTCTCCTTTTAATTCTTTTTCTAAAATGCTTAACCATTGCTCTTTCGACGGTTTTTCAAATTCTGAAAGAATATTTTTCATGCCTTTGGGTTAAAGTTTACTGATCTAGGCGTAAAATTAGTGATATTTTGGTAAATATCCCTGCATCTGTCGCTGCAAATACTTCCCGATAATGTCAAATTCTAAGTTTACGACCGCTCCAAGTTCGATGTTTTTGAAGTTTGTATGTTCGAGCGTGTAGGGAATAATGCAAACGGAAAAGGTGTTTTTTTCGCTGTCAACAACGGTCAAGCTAACGCCGTTTACTGTGATTGAACCTTTTTCGACTGTTAAATGCGGTGCGTTGTATTCAAAATAAAATTTCGTGCTACCGTCCAATAATTCTTTTTTGACACACGTTCCTGTCGTATCGACATGACCTTGAACGAGATGCCCGTCCAAGCGGTCGCCGAGTTTCATGCAACGCTCCAAATTAATTTGACTGCCCGTTTCCCAATGCAACAGATTGGTGCGATCTAATGTTTCTTGGATAGCGGTTACTTTATATTGCGTATTATTAATTTCAACAACGGTCAAGCAAACGCCATTGTGCGCCACACTTTGGTCAATTTTTAATTCAGGAGTAAAATCACATTCCAAGGTAAAATGAACGTTTGTTCCGTCTTTTTCAATGGATTTCACAATTCCGATGCTTTCTACAATTCCTGTAAACATAGTTTTATTTTTTAAGGTCTGAACATTCCATTAACAACAAATCACCCGATTGGTATGCAATTTCGACTATTCCCGATGTCAAAACTTCATTGCTACTTCCTGTTCGGTAGCCCAATGTCAAGGTGTCGTTATGGAGTTCGTATTTTAAATTTTTAGAAGAAATTCCCGATGCTTTTCCGATTGGAATGAGCGAAATAGGCGTTCCTTGCTCGTACCATTTTGTGAATTTTTTCGGTAGGTGCGGTAATAAGGTAATGGTCGAATAATTGTCTAAAATACAAACCGTTATTTTGGAACGATAACGGCAAATATTTGTAATATTCGTAATTGAATGGTCGGCACGTCTGCCTGTTGCCCAAACAACATTAACCGCATCGTAACCCTCGGAGATTAAAAAATCAATTCCTTTTTCCAAGTCCGTTTTTTCTTGGTCTTCGGCATGGATAATGCGCAGATGACTGTGTTTTTCGGTAATGGTCGAAATCGCAATTTCATTTCGGTCGAAATCGCCTAACAAAACGTCAAATTTAATTCCCAATTCAAGTACACGGTGTACAGCACCGTCCAAAACAACAATAAACGGATTCCATTCCAAAAGGCTATTTAACAACGAAGGGGAGCATTCCTCCCCATTCGCAATAATTAAAGCTGGTTCTTGTTTGTCTCTAACAAAATGATGTGAAGACATACCGCTTTTAGTTTTTATGAAAACAATACACTTCTGCCGTATTTCGCTTCAATCGGATTAACGATTAAAGTCGGAATTTCAGCGTCATTGGTGATGATATATTGTTCGTAATTCGCTGTCAAAAGACCGAATAAATTTTGTTGATTTAAGTTCATAATCGCAATTAAATCTGCATCTAAACGTACAGCGTGTTTCACGATTTCTTTATCATATCCCGATTGACTGATGACTTGTGTGGTGTATTCAATTTCTCTTTCGCTCAAGAAATTTCCTGCAATTAGCAAATTGTCGTGTAATTTTTTAGATTGCAATGGATCGCTTTCTTCAATGGTTACGATGTGAATTTTTGAGTTAAAATACTTCGCCAAACTCGCCACGTGAACTAATTTTTGTTGTGTTTCTTTTGATAAATCTAACGGAACGACAATGTTTTTGTATCCTTCGGGTTTGATATTTTTGTTTTGAACAACCACAAACGGAACAGAAGAATTGGTAATTACACGCAAAGCATGACTTCCCGTGATGTGTTGCCAACCGTGAGCTCCGTGTGTTCCCATAAAAATCAACTGTGCATTGTGTTCCGAAGCTACATTTCCGATGTCTTCAAAAATGTTTCCGATGCGGATAATGGGCGTGATTTCAACCGCTGTTTTTAGTGCCGAAATAACCTCGTTTAATTTGTCTTTTTTTGTTGCAATTTCTTTTTCACTACCTACAACGTGCAATAAATAAATGTTTGCATCTGCCAACTGAGCGGTTACAATAGCGTGATTAAGAGCCACATCTGCTACCGATGTGAAATCGTAAGGAACTATAAAATTTTTCTTATTCATGTTTCAACTTTTGATGAGTACGACAAATATACTATTTTCATTTGGTTTAGGTTGTTTCTTGGAAAGAAAAAATATAAAATTTGTGCGTTCTTATCATTTTCAGCGTTACAAACTTTTATTTTCCATACATTTACCGCCGTGTTTGCCAATTTAAAATATCATCTGTTGATGCACCTCATCATTTTTGTTTGGGGTTTTACAGGGATTTTAGGAAAACTCATTGAATTGGAGTTTTACCAAATTGTTTTTTTTCGGGTTTTAATTGCAGGGACAAGTCTTTTTTTGTTCTTGTTGGCGATTGGAAAAAAAGTCAAAATCACCGATAGGAAAAATCTTTTTCGAGTGATTGGTGTCGGTATTATCGTTGCGGCGCATTGGTTGACATTTTTCAAAGCTATTCAAGTTTCAACCGTTTCGCTGGGCGTGCTTTGCCTTTCGACAACCACGTTGCACGTCAGTTGGTTAGAACCGCTTGTGATGAAGCGAAAATTCTCGTGGATTGAACTTTTGTTGGGCGCATTGGTCATTGTCGGTATTGCATTTGTCGCAGGAACGATTGACCCAAGCCAACATGAAGGTATCTTTTGGGGTTTGCTTTCGGCTTTGTTAGCAGCGTTTTTTTCGGTGTTTAATTTACGCCTAAATTCGGACGGAGTACCGTCTTCGTCGATTACCGTTTACGAAATGTTTACAGGAACGATTATCATTTTTGCGTGGCTTTTGTTGATTGGAAAAGTCAATGGCGAATTGTTCCAAATGACCGTTAGCGATTTTTGGTGGCTATTATTTTTGGGAATTGTTTGCACCTCCGCAGCGTTTATGTTGATGATTGAAGTTGTCAACAAAATTGGGGCTTTTTCGGCATCGTTAGCGATTAATTTAGAACCTGTTTACACCTTGATTTTGGCGATTTTTATCTTTCAAGAAAACCAAATTCTCGGCAATCGGTTTTATTTTGGAGCAGCATTTATCGTTTTTATTGTATTCTTAAATCCGTTGTTGAAGTATTTTTTTAAGCGAAGACATGGCAAATAACACGGTAAACGGCATTTCGATTTTAGTTCCTGTTTATAATTTTTCGATTATTGAACTGTGGAACAGTCTTTTGCCTGCGCTGAAAAAAACCGATATTCCGCATGAAATTATCTTTATGGACGATTGTTCGCCTGATAAAGAATTAAGCGATAAAAACCGTCAATTTACTGGTAATCAAGAAAATACAAACTACATTCTTTTAGAAAAAAACATTGGTCGGGCGAGTATTCGGAATGAACTTGCAGAAAAAGCGCAATACGAACACCTGCTTTTTATTGATGTTGATTCTAAAATCACGGACGAAAATTTTATTTGCAACTATTTAGAAAACAGCACGAAAGCAAGCATTTTGGTTGGAGGAACGTGTTACTGCGCATTGACAAATCCTACATTTAGCCTGCGTTATTACTACGGAAAAGCACGTGAAGAAGTAAGCGCAAACGCTCGCAACAAAAAGCCTTACGATACGTTGACGTTGAACAATATTTTTATCGAAAAACACATTTATCAACGGTTTAAACTCGACGAAACATTTAAGCAATACGGACACGAAGACACCAAATTTGGGTATGACCTAAAACACAACGCTGTTTCCATTTTACACCTTGATAATCCTGTCGAACACATTGGTTTGGAGGAAAATCACGTTTTTTTGGATAAAACAAGAAAAGGCGTTGAGAATTTTGCCGTACTTGTCCAACAAGGTTTTGGAACGGAAAGTAAACTTTTCAGCACATATAACGCCTTAAAACGTTATCGTCTTCTTGGTGTTTTTAATGCGGTTTATAAACTATTTTCCAAACGAATTATACGTAATTTAAACTCCGAAAAACCGTCAATTCGATTATTTGATGTGTTTAAGTTAAAAATGTTTGTTGATTTGATGCGGAAGTAATTTTATCCGTCATCTTCGTTTGTTGGAATATGTTTCTCCTTACAATATTTATCTACTTCTGTGTCGTTTTCAAAATAGCTGTCGCAAAAATTAGTTACGCTGCTACTTCGTGGTCATCCAATTCTTTTTCTGCTCCTGAAAATTGGTTCCCGAATGCTTCTGTCAACAACGACTAAAACCGAAGTTTACTCCACGTTGTTCCGTGAAATCGCTGCGCTAAGTTCGTTTCACTA
>DAOMPZ010000123.1:0-7259 GCA_035445045.1 Crocinitomicaceae bacterium
GAAATATGTCGATAATTCGACAGGGCAACGCACGCCTTTTGGAATGTAGCAAAACGAGCCGTCCGTGAAAACAGCCGAATTTAACGCTGCAAAATAATTATCTGTGACAGGAACAACCGTTCCCATGTATTTTCTGACTAATTCGGGGTGTTCTTTGACTGCCTCCGAAAACGAGCAGAATATAATTCCTAATTCTTTTAATTTCGATTTAAACGAAGTAGCTACTGACGTCGAATCCATAACGAAGTCAACTGCAACGCCTTGTAAACGTTTTTGTTCTTCCAAGGAAATTCCTAATTTTTCCATGGTTTCCTTAATTTCGGGGTCAACATCGTCCCAAGACTCAACACCTTTTTTGCCTTTTGGCGAAGAATAATAACGTAATGCTTGATAATCCGGCAATTGAAATTTAACATGCGCCCAATTTGGCGCAGGCATTTCCAACCATTTGCGGTACGAATCCAAGCGGAATTCTGTCAACCATTCGGGTTCTTCTTTGATTTTAGAAATCTGTCGGATAATGTCCTCGTTTAGACCAACAGGAACTTCCTCGTATTCGATATCAGTCGTAAAACCGTATTTATACTCTTGATTTTCGAGGTCTTTTGCTAATTCTTCTTCTGTATAACCCATATCTTTTATCCAATTAGAATAATTTGAAAGCTAACTTATTGATTTTCAAAATTATTCTTATTTTATTATGTCTTGCATTATTTAGATTAATTATAAATAAACGATTAATCTTCGGCAAAGATACCCTTTTTGAGGTATTCAACAAATAAAATAGGGAAAAGTTTTTTTTGGACGTTAGTTGGACGAAACAAATTAAGAGTTCAGCGTTAAGAGTTCAGACAGATTTTCGTAAAGCTAAATTTTCAACTCTCTGCGCCTCCTTTGTGCCTTTGCGGTTAAACCAAACTGAAATACGAAACATTTCGTATTGTCAAACCTTTTATTTATTCGGAATTTTGCGGTGTTCATTTCTTTCGCTGTGCGTAAAGAATAAAGATGAAGTAAATGACCACTGTATTATTTGTAAGTCTTATTTTGATTTTTCTCACGATAGTTGTATCGCTGTTGTTGCATATTATTGAGTTAAAAATAACGCATGAAAGTATTGTTCGTCAACTACATCACAGCATCGAATTAGGCAAAGCGCAATTAAAAAATAACGAGCGAAAAACCAAACTCACTAATGATTTTAAAAACGTGATTTCAGCGAAGCAAGCGCAACTCAATCGAGAAATTTTTGATTTTCAAATGACTATTTTTAATAAAATAAAAGATTCTGATTGAAAGGAAAAATAGACACAAATATCTGACAATTAATGTATCTTTTCTTTGTGTCTTCGTGCCTTTGTGGCAAAAAAGGCCATTAAGTAAAACTATCTAAAACTTCGCTCATTAAACAAAATATACCCAAAACTAAATTGAAAAACCAATGGATTTTCGGCTCGGTGGAAGTAATTGAGTGTCAAGCGGACAGGTCCAACAGGACTGTGGTAGATTGCCGAACCTGATAAAATATAACGTTCGCCTTTGAAAAGTTTAGAGTAATTAAATGTTCCGTCATCATTTTTGACAATGGTTTTAAATGGTTGGTAATAATAGCCGTCAAAACGTACGTCTAAGTTTTTAAGCGGTGTCACAACAAAATTCGCTCCTGCACCAATGTACTGTGGTGAGCGATATTCTTCCATGAAAAACGTTTCCATATCGGGAATAGGCGCAAAAGCGGTCATCGCTAAAATGGAGGCTTTGTAATTATTAAACAATGATTGCGTATTTAACACAGCGATTGCATCAATTCCAAAATGAAAAAACTTGGTATTGACCAAATAACTGTTGTAGCGGAATTTCAAGTTCAACCAATGATGTCTTTTTGAAAAAGGCAATGGTAACACACCATTTACGGTCGAGCCTAACTGTGTTTTTTCAATTCCCATGACGTATTTCGCACCAAAGCGAATTAATGTTCCGCTGTTGGCGAATTGCTTGCGGTTTAAGGTATTGCTTTCAATTGTTAATCCACTTACAATGCCATCAAATAATGTGTGATCGGCGGTGTCTGTTTTAGTGAAACTTTCTTTCAAATAGTAGTTGTCTTTGTTTTCAATTCCTCGAAAATCCAACTCGATAATTCCTTTGTTTCCAATCGGACTTTTGATTTTTAGTCCACCGAAAATTTCACTTTGAATTAAGAATGAGGGTTGGATATTCTCAAAAAATGTCGTGGAACTACGGTAATAATCAAAGCGATTCATGATAAAATATGGCGTGAAAATTATCGGGTAGCGCATTGGAGTTTGAAAATCAACAGCCACACGTGCCGAGGAGTAGAATTTCCCAAAATAAGATTCTGCCTTGATGTGCCAAGCGTTGCGGTTGAGGTGGTAAAAATTCAACGCAATATAACCGACATTTACAGGGCGTGACGAAAAATGTCCCCCTCCTTCCAATTTGAATTTTTTAGCATCTCGAATGTTAAGATGTAAACGATAAGTCGAGTCGTTTTTTAGTTCTAAAGTTGGGTACAAGCTCCCGATATGATCCATTTCGGCCAAGCGAAAAAAACGTTTTTCTAATTTTTCAATCGACAAAAGTTCTTTTTCTTTTGGATTATATAGCGACTTAGTGATGAACTTATACGATTTCGATTGATTGGAAACGACTTCACTAATTTCAATCGGAATGATTTTTTGCTTAAAATTTTGGCGATTTTCTTTCAATTCTTCGCTTGTTGTTCGCCTTGCAATCGCTGCTTTGATACGGTCTATGTTTTTAATCGTTTCGTTGTAACCTTCTTGAATAGCTAATAACGTTTTTTCAAAATCAAATGTTCCTGCCGAAATATTCGGTTTGATGACAATTCCGTTTTCGCAAGGAATGGAATAATCACTTTTACCCATCAATAAATTCGTAATTTGACTAACCAAATTATCTTCCGTTGGTGGCGGCGCATTGTCCGTTACGGTACTGCCGATGATGTAATCGGGATTAAAATCATGGTACATGACGTTCGACGGGAAGTTGTTATAAATTCCACCGTCAAACAACAATTTTCCATTAACACGAATAGGATTAATGTAAAACGGATAAGTCAACGATGCACGCACAGCTTCGTTTAAATTTCCCTTTGAAAAAACAACTGACTGTTTCGCCGCAACGTCCGAAGCAACACAGCGAAACGGCACAAATAGTTGGTCGAAATTCGTGTTATAACTTGCACCTGTCGCACCGAGAAACTTCATCATTTCAAAATCCAACGAATACGGTTTGATAAGGTTTACAGGAAAGGATTTAGCTAATAAACTATCAAATGTAAACGGAATTTCAATCATCGAGGCGTCGTCCGTTTGGCGTTGTAGCAAAAACTTTTTGTCGGCAGATAATTTCCCTTTGGACATTTGTAAAAATTCTTCGGAACTGATGTATGCAATCATTTCTTCAGGTGTCATACCACTAGCATACATCGCTCCGACTAACGCTCCTGCCGAAGTTCCTGTAATGTAATCAATCGGAATGTTGTGTTCTTCCAAAGCTTTGATAACGCCAATATGCGCAAAACCCGATGCACCACCGCCCGACAATACAAGTCCGACTTTTTGTCCCAAAAGTGAAGTGGAAAATACGAACAAACACACAAAATATGTAACTTTCTTTATCAATTATCGGCGATACTTTGGTTATCTTTGCACAAATTAACGCAAATTATTTCGTTTTATGACAGCAAAATGTCATTAAATTGTAATTTAGTACACGATATTTAACCGCAGAGAACGCAAAGGAGGCGCAAAGTTGCGCAAATAAATTCCTTGATGAACCTTTGCGAAAAACTCAGCGAACTTGGCGATTAAGAATAAAAATTAGAAAGATGAATAACGACAAATATATTATTACCGTAAAGACGCTTTTTGGCGCAGAAACGGTTTTGCAGGACGAGTTAGCAGAATTGGGATATTCCGACACAACTGTTTTAAACCGAGCTGTGCAATTAGAGGGAACATTGAGAGATGTTTATTACTTGAATTTTCACTTGCGTTGTGCCATTACGGTACTCATTCAGTTGAAAAAATTCAAAATCAAAAACGAAGACGATTTGTATAAAAATGCTGCAAAAATTGATTGGACTTCCTATTTTGACGTGTCCAAAACAATAGCGGTTAAAGGCGCGGTGCAATCGGATATGTTCAGACATTCTCAATTTCCGATGTTGCTTGTCAAAGATGCGATTGTCGATACATTTCGCAAAAAAGTAGGAGACAGACCGAATGTGGAAACGAGAGTTCCGCAAATTGCGATTGATGTTTATATCCGAAATGATGAAGTGATACTTTCCTTGAATACAAGTGGAACGCCTTTATTTCAGCGTGGTTATCGCAGTGAAATTGGTGTTGCTCCGTTGAATGAAGTTTCAGCAGCGATTATGTTACGCCTTTCAGGTTGGGACAGAAAATCTGATTTTATAGACCCTTTTTGTGGTTCGGGAACGCTACTGACCGAAGCAGCTTTGTTGGCATATAATATTCCGTCAAACATCGAGCGTACACATTATGCGTTTAAAAATTTGAAAAATTACGACAATGCGCTGTGGGAAGAAATTTACAACGCTGTAAAAATGCGACCAGAGAAATTACCGTTTACGATTTCGGGTTCGGACATCAGTTCCGAAATGGTGTTAAAAGCACGCCGAAATTTGCGGACATTTCCGTTTGGACGTTTTATCGAAGTGAAAACAGGCAGTTTTGACGAAATGAAACGTACTTCTGAAAAAGGTATGATTATTACCAATCCGCCGTATGGCGAGCGTATGGGCGAAGAAGTGGAAGAATTGTACGAACAAATCGGGAATTGGCTCAAAACCGAAATGGGCGGTTGGCAATGCTGGATTATTTCGTCCAACGATGAGGCGTTTAAACGTGTAGGCTTAAAACCCGACAAGAAAATTAAACTTTTCAATGGCGATTTAGAATGTAGCTTCCGCAAATACACGCTTTTTGAAGGCTCTCGCAAGGATTTTGTGATTGAGAATTTGAATTGACTTTAAGACAGTACGATTTTAAGACGTTATGACGGTTTGCGAGAAATCTAAGACTGAACGGATTTAAGTTTCCTCCGTTCACTTCGTGGCTGCCTTCGGCGGTGGAGGAGGATTTTTAATTTATGAATATGAAAAAGAAAATTTTTACATTTTGCTTGTTACTTTTTGGAGTAACAACTTTTCACGCACAAGAAGTTTTTCAAGATAATAACGGAAAATTTGGCGTAAAAGATTCTGTTGGAAATATTATTGTTTCGCCAAAGTATGATTGGATTGAGGATTTTTATGAGGGATTTGCGACTGTTAATATTGGTGGTACTCAAAAACCAGAAGAGTATTTTAAAGGTGGGAAATGGGGTTTTATAGATAAAACAGGAAGAGAAATTACACCGATAAAATATGACATTGCTAGTAGCTTTATTAATGGCTTTGCCAAAGTTGGACAAGTTGGAAAATACAGTTTTATTAATAAAAAAGGTAAAGAAATTACAAATTTAATTTATGATGATACTTTTTACTTTTTTGAAGATTTAGCTTCCGTTAAGAAAGATGATACCTATAGTTTTATTGACACATTAGGAAGAACAGTTCTAAGATTAAACAAAGGAGCTAGCGCCAATCTTTTTTCTGATGGATTATGTTTGGTTTTTTCTGAGTTTGAAAATAATTTTTTTATTGACAAAACAGGTAAAAAAGTAATCACGTTTGAGGAATATTACGAAGATATATCATCTTTTTATGAAGGTAAGGCAGTAGTTGGTAGCAATGAAAAATGGGGCTATATTGACAAAACAGGAAAAGTAGCAATTCCGTTAATATATGACGCTGCAGAAAGTTTTTCGGAAGGTTTGGCAGCAGTAAATATCGGTGGCGAATATCAATCTGTTATGGAATTTGTTGGTGGACAATGGGGATTTATCGACTTGACAGGCAAGTTAGTCATACCATTCAAATATGATAATGCTGAAAAGTTTGAAAACGGCTTAGCAAAAGTCGAACTAAACGGCAGAGAATTTTTCATCGACAAAAACGGGAATGAAGTGAGTGAAGATGAATAAAAATTACAGAAATTAAATATTTTTAGCACTGTATAAACGAAACTTGTTATATTTTCGTTGATTGAAAAAAGAAATTGAATTGCATTTGTTGGAAAAAATAAAAAATAAATACGTGGTCAAAGGCTTGTTGTTGCTTTGCTTTACTGTTTTGTTAAACGTGAAATTATTTGCGCAACCGAGTAACGATGTGTGTTCCAATGCCTTGGATTTGTGTTCGCAAACATCTTTTTCAGCAAGTAATATCGGAGCAACACAAACAAATTATCAATATGGCGAAGATGATTTTAACTTTTGTTTCGCTCCCAAAAAAACAATTTGGTTTAAGTTCAAAACCAATAACAACGGTGGAAAAGCAACGATTAATTTAGGAAATATCACGTTTACAACTTCGCCTGTTGAAGGCATAAATTTTGCCCTGCTCAAACCGCAATTTCCGTGTGACGGCTCGACTTACGTGAACGATACGTGTATAGCAAATATTCAAAACAATTCCGCCATTACAGTCGATAGTTTGGATTCGCTTACGACCTATTATATTTGTCTTAGTGGCGTTGATGTGGGAAATGTTATTTCAGAATTTTCACTTACGCTAAACATTAGCGGACAAGCGGTAAACAGACCAACGCCAACACTCTCCGTTTATCCAAGTAAAAGCGTTTTGTGCGAAAATGATGAGGTTATACTTATGGCAAATTTGCAAAATTGCCCAAATTCGAGCAAATACAGATGGTATCGCAACGGACAACTGTTTGCCACGTCGGACAGCTCGTTTATTTACGCATCAAACATTCAAAATGGCGATGTGATTTCGGTGGAAAATAATTGTTTCAACGATTGCATTGACACTTTGCGTACAGATACAAATCCATTTACGGTCAATACGATTGTGATACAGGTTTCCAATGACACGACGATTAAAAGTGGCGACCGAGCGTTGCTTGAATGTTACACGCCTGTCGATAGTATTTGGTGGCAACCGAGTTATTTGGCACAAACTCCCAACGAACAACAAACGTATGTTGACCCCAAACAAACGACAACTTTTTATGCGAATGTTTTAGTTGGTGGCTGTGTAATTTCCACGCCTATTCTCGTGAATGTTTTGGACAATTTAAAAATTTACAACACCTTTTCGCCCAACAATGACGGTATCAACGACA
>DAOMPZ010000124.1:0-1177 GCA_035445045.1 Crocinitomicaceae bacterium
AAAAATCCCGTAATCGAAGACGGTTTTACGACCGCAGGAACGCCAGCCAATAAATTCACAGCAATTTTTTCCAACATTCCCCAAACAGGAAAGTTAAACGCATTGATGTGAACCGCCACACCTTCTTTGGGTGTCATAATGTGATGCCCGATAAACGAACCTGTTTTAGACATCGGAGCGGCATCACCGTCCACGTAGAACGGTAAATCAGGGAATTGTCGTCTTAATGATGCGTTGGCAAATAAATTCCCAATTCCGCCCTCAATATCAATCCATGAGTCGATGCGTGTTGCACCTGTTCTATAACTTAATTCGTAATAACGTTCTTTATTTTTAACAAGGTATAATGCCAAATTTTTAAGCATATTTCCACGTTCTTGAAACGTCATTTTGCGCAAAACTTTTCCTCCTTGCGTTCTTCCGTACTGTAAAATTTCTGCGTAATCCAATCCTTTGGAAGACGTTTCGCCGATAACTTCGCCTGTAATAGCATCAAAAACTGTTGTTTCAACGCCTTCGCCTGCCACCCAATTTCCTAATACATAATTTTTAATGGTATTCATGTTGTTTTTTATTTTGGGTTAAAATTAGTAAATTTGATTGAATTGAACCTAATCATCAAACGATAAGGTTTATACTGTTTTTCCAAAAACTTGCTCTTTAGGTTTGTGCTTAATAATGGAACGAAGTGACGAATCCGATGAAAAATAGCTTGTTGCCCAGTTAATGAGAATGATTAATCGGTTTTTGACCGTCAAAATAAGCATAAGGTGCACGAACATCCATGTCAACCAAGCGAACGTTCCCGAGAATTTCCAACGTGGTAAATCCACAACAGCTTTGTTTTTTCCGATAGTTGCCATTGAGCCTAAATCTTTGTATTCGTACGCTGTCCAATTATCGAATGTGTCGTTTTTCAAAAAGTTTTTAGCTAACAATTTCCCTTGGTTTTTAGCAACATTTGCTACTTGCGGATGTCCATTTGGATATTTTTCAGTTTCCATATACGCAATATCGCCAACCGCAAAAATAGAATCATAACCATTTATTTTATTAAAACGATTGACTTTAAAACGACCGCCTCGCATGATTTCAGCTTTGTCCAGACCATTTATTTTATTCGCTACAACTCCTGCCGACCAAATCAAATTGTACGTTGGAATTTTTTCGCCATTGG
>DAOMPZ010000124.1:1187-7247 GCA_035445045.1 Crocinitomicaceae bacterium
CAATATTTCCGTCATAGTCGCTAACAAGCATTCCTGTACGAACGATAATTCCCAAATCTTCCAAATATTTCCGTGACCTTTTGTGTGCATTCGCACTCATCGGAGCTAACACCTCTGCCCCACCCTCAACGAGATGAATTTTTAATTTACTGAAATCAAAAAACGTATAGTCTTTCGGTAGTATTTTATTGCGCATTTCAGCGAGTGCACCTGCCAACTCAACACCTGTCGGACCTGCGCCAACAATAACGATATTTAAGTGTTTATCTCGTTCCTCGTCCGTTTTGGCATTTAAAGCAAGCTCAAAATTATTGAGAATATGATAGTGCATTTGTGTTGCCTCTTCTGTTGATTTTAACGTCAATGCGTACTTTTCCAAGTTTTTATTGCCAAAAAAATTAGTCTTACATCCATAACCCAAAACGAGGTAATCATATTCAAATTCACCGATATTCGTCACGACTTTTTTTGCATCGGCATCAACCGACTGAACTTCCGCCATGCGAAATTTCATGTTTTTTGTTCCTTGGAAAATTTTACGAAACGGAAAAACAATACTCGTCACATCTAACATAGAACACGCAACTTGATAAAATAGCGGTTGAAACATGTGATGGTTTTGCTTATCCAACAACAGTATTTCGTATTGCTTTTTATTGCTCAATTTCTTCGCAAATTCAACGCCAGCGAAACCTCCACCAACAATGACTATTTTTTTTCTGCTCATACTTTTCAGTTTTTATCTATCACGCAACAAATTTATTTAGAATAATTCTAAATAAAAAGTGTTTTGTAAAAAATAACTGAAATTAAAAAGGCTATCCAATGGATAGCCTTTTTAATATTATAAAACGTATTGATTAATCTTCAAAAGGAACGATAATTCTTCCGCAATGTTCGCAAACAATAATTTTTCTTTTTGACTGAATGTCTAACTGTCTTTGTGGTGGAATACTGTTAAAACAACCTCCACAACAGCCACGGTCAATGCGAACAACTGCTAAACCATTATTTACATTGCTACGCAAACTTGTATAAGCTGTCAACAAACGCTCGTCGATTTTTACTTTTGCTTTAGCCGATTTTGCAATTAATTTTTCTTCCTCAGCGTGTGTTTCCTCAACGATTGCATCTAATTCTGCTTTCTTTTGCGCCAAAACAGCTTTTACGCTTTCAATTTTTTCATTCGCTTGCTCCAAAATTTCTTTTTTATGCGCTACAGCAACTCTCGATTCTTTAATGCGTTTCTCGTTTAATTTAATATCCAACGTTTGAAACTCAATTTCTTTATCTAAAGACTCAAATTCACGATTATTTCGCACATCATTTTGTTGCTCTTTATATTTTTCAATACTTGCTTCAGAATCTTTAATACTGTTTTTTCTATCAGAAACTCCTTGTTCGATTTCTTTTATTTCAGCTTGAATTTTCTTAATACGTGTGTCAAGACCTGCTACTTCGTCTTCTAAATCTTCAACTTCCAAAGGCAATTCCCCACGATAAGTTTTAATTCTATCTATTTCAGAATCAATTTTTTGCAATTCAAAAATCGCCTCTAATTTTTCTGCTACCGATACCTCTTTTTTAGATGTTGCTCCAGCCATTTGTTATAAATATTTTATAGGGTTTGTATTTATTCCCGTTTTCAAAGTTGCAAATGTACTAAATTTTTCTTTTAAATATGCAACAATTAATTCACTTGTATATTGTTCGCTTTCGTAATGTCCAATATCAGCGATTAAAATTTTGTTTTCAGCATCAAAAAATTCATGATATTTCATATCTGCCGTAATGTAAATATCTGCTTTTTGTGCCAAGGCATCTTTGAGTAAAAAACTTCCTGAACCACCACAAACAGCAACTTTTTTAATCGGTTTCCCTAAAAGTGCCGTATGCCGAACAACGCCGCAATTAAAAGCTTTTTTGAGTTGTTGTAAAAAATCTATTTCGTTCACGCTAACTTCCAATTCTCCCAACATTCCTGCACCCTCAAACGCATTTTTATTTTCAACCGAAATTAAATCATACGCTACTTCTTCGTAAGGATGTGCCTCCAACAATGCCGAAACAACTTTGTCCAAGCGATGATTACTCACCAAAACCTCTATGCGCTCCTCCTCCACTTCACTGCGTTTATCGTGTTCGCCCTCAAACGGATTACTTCCGCCCAGCGGTTTGTACGTCCCTTGCCCTTTAGTCGAAAAAGAACATTCGCTATACAATCCAATTTCACCTGCTCCTGCGTTAAAAACGGCTTGTTTCACGTGTTCGGAATGACTAAGTGGAACGAAAAACACCAACTTTGTCAAAACGCCTTTTTTGGGCTGTAAAATTTTAATATTTTTCAACGCCAAACGCTTCGCTATTTCCGCATTAACACCATTAAATGCATTATCTAAATTCGTGTGAATAGCATAAATCGCGATATTATTTCGGATAGCTTTCAAGACGGTACGTTCCACGTAATTTTTGCCGTTAATCTTCTTCAAACCACTAAAAACAATCGGATGATGCGAAACAATTAAATTACAATTTCGGTCAATTGCCTCTTGTACAATATCTTCGGTGCAATCAAGCGAAACAAGTACGTTGGTAATTTCTGTTGCAAAATCGCCAATTATCAATCCGCAATTATCGTAACTTTCTTGGCTCGATAAAGGTGCAATACTTTCTA
The DNA here is from genome assembly GCA_035445045.1 of Crocinitomicaceae bacterium. Taxonomy (GTDB): domain Bacteria; phylum Bacteroidota; class Bacteroidia; order Flavobacteriales_D; family Crocinitomicaceae; genus 40-80. The sequence continues at coordinate 3,862 of DAOMPZ010000124.1, forward strand.
AGAAATCTGTAACGTGACGAATGGCTGTCATGGGTTTAAAATTTTGGTAAATGTAGTGAAGATTTTTGTTACCACAAATTTTTTCTTTCGCCACAGATGCACGGATATAAATGAAGAAAATCAAAAGATGAAATTTACACAGATAATAAAACACTTTGTGTTTATTGTTTCGTCACAGATGCACGGATTGAAATTTGAATAATTGCACGGATTAAAATCCGTGCGATGGAAATGGGTCGTCCCGATGGGACTTATTAATATCAAGCCGTAGGCAAGTCCCAGCGAGACGACCGATGTTACAGGCTAGGATTTTAATCCTAGCCGATATATAACGGGATTATCCCCGTGTAAAAACCCACTCCGTTTCTGTCGAAAGTGTACCGTCAAAATGATAACCATCGCCCTTGTATAATTTGTATTCATCTAAAGTCAACGTTGGATTTTCGATTAAAAAGCGAGCGAATTTCCCGCGTTGATGTTTGGCATACATCATAATTGTTTTGAGTTGCCCATTTTTGTAATCTTTGAAGATTGGTGTAATGACCTTGGCTTTGAGGTCTTTCAGGCGAGCGGCTTTAAAATATTCTTCCGAAGCGACATTGAAAATTACTTCTTTTTCATGTGTGTTGAGGTAATCGGATAAAGTTGTTCCCCAAAAATCGTATAGGTTTTTGTGTTCGTTAAAATTTGCTTTCGTTCCCATTTCCAAGCGATACGGAAAAATCCAATCGAAAGGGCGCAAAATTCCGTACAATCCTGACAATAAAACCAACGAATTATTCAGCGTTTGGTAATGTTCTTCCGATAGAGAATTGATGTCAAAACCTTTGTAAGCCTCGCCGTCAAATGTAAAAATGGTAGGTCTGCGAAAATTGCTTTTTTCAGAAGGATTAACCCACGCTTGATAACGTTCGTAATTTAACGTTGCCAAAGCATCGGACAATTTCATAGTTTTTGCAAAATCTTTTGTTTCCCACTTTTGCAACGCTGTTACTAAGGTTTCCGTTTTGTCTAAAAATTGTGGATTTGTATAGTTTAAATCGGGAAATGCTGTTTTTTCGTCTAACGATTTGGCAGGGGAAAGTAAGATTTTCATGTTTATTCAAATATTTTTTGTGATAAGCGAATTTCTGTTGCGCCTTTTCCGTAATGCGTATATGGAGCATCAAAATATTCGAGGTGGTCCTTTTTGGCTAAAAACAAACGCACTTCATCTTTCAAAACACCCTCTCCAACACCGTGAATAATAATTAATCTCGGAATGCGGTGATGAATGGCTCTGGCGAAAAACGACCGAAACTCAGACATTTGATGCCGTAAAATTTCAGCGTTGGACATACCTCGGTGCGAATCAACCAATTCTTCTATGTGTAAGTCTATTTCCCAAAATCTAGCTGAAAGAGAATTTCCGTAACTGCGTTCTTCACGCTCGTAAACTGTTGCTTTGGTGTGGCTTTCCTTTGCTAATTTGAATTTTTCAGGATTGAAGCCCAACTCAAATTCCGTAGAGTGAATTTTTACCAATTCAGTGAGTGGAAAAAATCGTTCAAAACCTGTTTCGTCCTCAATAATAACGACATGAGCAGAGCGAAATCCTTTCACGACACCTGTTCCGTGTTCGTGTAAGAATGTAACTTTTTCGCCTATTTGAAATGCTTTCATCGGTCATTATTATATTGTACAAAGATATAAAATCATTTTATCCCTCGAACTTTCTTCACGTTTTCGTAGGCCTCTTGAATTTGTTGAAACTTCTCTTTTGCTGCTTTTTGATGTTCTTCGCCCATGTCTTGTACTTTGTCAGGGTGATATTTCACAGCCATTTTGCGATATGCTTTTTTGATTTCTTCTTCCGTAGCGTGTTCGGTAATTCCGAGTATCGTATAATCCGATTGCGGATTGCGATAAAACATATTTTTCACACTTTGAAAGTCTGCATCGGTAATGTGTAATTGGCGTGCAATGCGGTAAATTACGTCAATTTCTTGGTCGGAAACGTGATTGTCTGCTTTGGCAATACCAAAAAGATAATGCAACAACTGAATGCGTACTTCTTCCGTAGTTCGATAACGCAAAAAACTACATGTTTCGTTGATGTTTACACGTTCTTGGTCAAGTGTTTCCTTTAAAAATTGCAAATGCTGTGTTGTAAAACGATTGCCAAATTGCGCTTGAAAAAAGTTTTTCAAAAAGTCTAATTCCGACTTTAAAACTTTGCCGTCAGCTTTCATCACGGCAGCGGAAAGCACCAACAGAATAGAAATAAAATCTTTCTGCTCTGTTGGTGCACCGTAAGGATTTTGCTGAAAAAACGTGTTGTAATTGTTATAACTTTGTTGATTTCCCTGTTGTTGCCCTTGGTTTTGGGACGGATTTAAAATTGTTTCGACCAAATATCCCAAACCATAACCTGCCAAAGCACCAAAAAATTGATACCCCGAAACAAAATAACCAACAATTGCAAATATGTATTTCAAGTGCGTTTTTGTTAAACTAAATTAATACTGCGTTCGATAAATTTGTCTAACGCTTCGCCTTTTAACAAACCTTGTGAAAGCAACGCCAAATCGGTCAACTGTTTTGCTTTTTCGGTTTTTGCCGAGTTGTCGCTTTCTTTTGTGATTGCCTCAATTTTGGGGTGGTTGGCATTGACCATAACTTTGTATGTTTCGGGAAAAGCTCCAAAAAATGCGTTTCCACCAAGTTTTTGCTGTTCCATCATACGGCGAATAAATTCAGGTTGCGTAATGATGATAGGCGCATCGGTCGGCGACATACTTTTTAGTTCGATGTTGAATTTTTCTTTGTCAACGACTTCCTCAAAAACAACTTTTACGTTTTCTTCGTCTTCTTTGGTCAATTTAGACGGAATTTCCTCGTCTTTTTTGATTAAATTGTCAATACTGTCGGCATCAACACGTGTCAAAGTGACATTTTGATTGTCTTGCTCAAACTTAGAAATCCAATGTGGCGCAAGTGGTCCGTCAATCACAAGCACGTCATAACCTCTGTCTTTTGCTACTTTAACGTAACGGTATTGACCTTCTTCATCACTGGTGTAAAGCAAAACGAGTTTATTATCCTTGTCTGTTTGAAGTGGTTTTACTTTTTCCAAATATTCTTCAACGGTGTAAAATTTGCCGTCAAGTGATTTTAATAAAGTAAACGTTTTTGCTTTTTCTGCGAATTTCTCGTCCATAAGCGTTCCATATTCCACAAAAACTTTCAAATCCGCCCATTTTGCCTCGAAATCGACACGGTCTTTTTTGAACATTTCAGCTAATTTGTCCGCTACTTTTTTCGTGATATGTGTCGAAATTTTCTTCACATTTCCGTCACTTTGCAAGTATAAACGCGAAACGTTTAACGGAATATCAGGCGAATCA
>DAOMPZ010000125.1:0-7091 GCA_035445045.1 Crocinitomicaceae bacterium
TGTTGTTTAAATTCGTTCTTTAGCGAGTTCACGAATGAAGTTTTCATCACGGTTGCGCAGTAATGCTTCAAATTCATCTTCGGGTTCTGTAAGCACAGGTTGATGAATGAGCTCTTCTTTTGGTGCTTTGATTTGTGGATAGCTGTTTTGCAGTACTTCCAACTTAGAAATGCTTTCTTTGGCTTTTTTGATGCGTTCGTCAAACGATTTTACATAGCGTGCCTGAATACCAATTTGTTTTTTATCTGCTTCGGTATGTTCTGCTGTTGCCTCATTGTATTTTTCGATTTTCGGACATTCGCAGATGAACTGATCATTTTGATAAATGAAAATACTTTCGATTTCGCCTTGTTCGTTTGGCAGGTAGTACGCATCAACTTCGTAGTTATTCGTTTGGAGTAAATCCATCATGTCCACCGCTGGAAGCGTGTAATCGGCATATTGCACACGCATATATTGGTTGCGCTTAATCGTTGTTGTGGTATGTTTGCCAACGTATCTTGCCCAGATAACTTCGTCAAATTTGGCACAATTAGGATTGACATTATTCAACAGCACCTGCATACGTGTCATGCCTTTGTATTTCTTTTGGTTCGGGTGTAAGCTATTGTTATACTCGTTGATGATTTCTCTATCTTCAGCAACCAATTGAGCGTATTCGTACTTCTTGTCTTTGTAGTTGTTGTTTTCGCTGTCGAATATTTTCTCTACCACTGTACGATACGCAGGGTTTTTGGCGTACCAACGCCCGATACCTTCTTGATAGCGTTTTTCAAAACCATATTTCTTTTCTTTGTTGAAATGTTCGGCACGTTTTTCTTGTGAATTTCCTGCTGCACACCAACGCACGAACGGGAAACACGTACCTGCTTTCATCAAATCGTTCTTGTAGTTGTTGACCAAGTGATGTTCCACCTCCAATTCCATTGGAATACCGACTTCATTCGTTTTACAGAATTGCAACATGTCTTTCATACAGTCGATGAATAGTTTGGTGTCTTTGTCTTTGGAATAACTTGCGCCAATGATTGCGTGCGATGCAACATCATACGCATAGTATGCTTTGACACGTTTGCCATCTGTCATTTTGCGAGGTAAATCTCTATCGTCCATGGACACTTTTGAAAGTGCGAACACAGGAGCGTGTCGGTGATGGTGTGGACGGTGTGTGTTGTTGAAAGCAAGCGAACCCATGCGGTAACGGTCTGCTAAGGCTCTGTTTTTCGGGTTGTTGATAATGTTGTAAATTGTTCCTTCGCTTATGGCAACAAAATCATCAGGGTTGTATAGTTCGCCTGTTTCACGGTTTACGATGTCTAAAACACCACCCAAAAACTGCATATACATACGGTGAACCATGACAGCAAACGGATTGTTTTTAGTAACATAAAGCGACATGATCAGATTGTTCATTTCGTCTGTTACGGTTGCACCATTGGCATTGCCGACACCTCCGTGAATGATTGAAATGTAACCCTTATCCATATAGCGTTTGTAAGTTCGTTCGATTACACGTTCATTTGTAAGTTTTATCGTGTGTTTGTAGCCTTCCAAGCGTTCTAAGGATTCTTTGACGGTTTGCCAAATCCATGATTTTTTGCGTTTGAAATTTGCTTTGATGAATTGATGTATCGCATTCAGCAAAATAGCTGTGGTTGCATATTCCTGTTGTTTTGCCAACGGCAAGGAAGAGCCATCGGGTTTGCGGTATTGCGTAGCAAAATAACTGATTGCTGCGTTGTCGGGTTTGATAAGTTCTTTGAGCGGATTGTATGTTTCGTTTGGAAGTGGATACATGGTTTCGATTTGTTGTTTGAGCCCCGGTATGTTGATGCTTTCAAATTCGATGAGTGAATAATTGTTTTTTCCTTTGCCTTGGCGCACAACAAACAAGTTACCTTTATTGACATGGTAATCATACGTGTATCTTGTCATCATTTCCTCAAAGAGAAAGTTGCCACGTACGCAAAGTACAGGGCCGTAAAACTCGTAAGGTGATGTTGCTGTCATATCATTGTCATTTTAAAAAGTGCTTGTCTTTCCAAGCGGTCAACTATGTGCTGTCAGTTTAACAGGTTGTCTTTCCAACTGTCGGCTTACCAGAGCCTCGTTCCTGCTGGGGAATCGAACCCCAGTAAAACCATTCAGGAATTTGCTCGTCTATTCCGAGCCGTCATCTCAGGTATGTGCAGACACCTTCTTGCCGAGCTTCAGTGTTAAAAAACAGCAGATGTCCTACGTTTTTCAATTCAACGCTCCTTACGGTTTGCGTCATCTGCTGTTTTGGGCATCAGACCAACACGGTCGCCTCGTATTGACTTGCGAACATAGTCTTTCGTATAGCCGTACTTTTCGTGAAGTATGCGAATTACATCTTCGTGATACCGCATACTTGTTTTTTGTTTACTTTTGTCCATTTTATAAATGTTGTATTTTTCCTGCGACAAATATATAGAGTATTTCTCTAACTCAACAAATAATTTTAGAGAAAAAATCTAATTGTTTTTTAAATCATTGATTATGAGTGTAAAAGAAAGAGTTGAAGTTTATGCAAAATCTCTAAATATGTCTAAAAAAGCATTTGAGGAAGCTATTGGAGTATCGAATGGCTATATAAATAGCATACATAGAAGTATTGGAATAGATAAAATCCAAGCTATAATAGAGAATTTCCCAGAAATCAATATTGATTGGTTACTCACAGGAAGAGGTGAGATGTATATTGAGGAAAAAACAAAGTCTCAAATAACACAAGATGAGCGATTAGAGCAAATAAGGAAATACACTGCTAAATTAAGAGCGGACGAAGAACATCAAACAATTACAAATGTTTCAAAAGAAGAAAATAAAGGTATTCCACTATTGCCGTTCGATGCTTTTGCAGGTATTGGCGATGCGACGGTGCAAGGTGTGAACTTTGATACCATTGAGGAACGCTATGTCATTCCTTTGTTTGATGGTTTGAAGATAGACTTTATGATGCCTGTTCGTGGTAGTAGTATGTATCCAAAATATAGCAGTGGCGATGTGGTAGCGTGTCGCTTGGTAGAAGAACTGCTGTTTGTGCAATGGAATAAAGTGTATGTGGTCGATACGATTTCGCAGGGCATTGTTATGAAACGCCTGTTGGAAAGTAGCCACACCGATAGAATAATATGCCGTAGCGATAACAAAGACTATGGCGATTTTGAAGTTCCCAAAGACGATATACGAAATATTGCATTGGTTGTGGGTGTGATACGGTTGGAGTGAGTATATTTTTGTAATTTTACAAACATGTTAGTAAACATTAAAACGATTTGCTAACATGGGCTAAAAGAAATAACCCATGCCAGCGCACCGCTACTAATTCACTTCAGCGAAAATTGAAGCAACTACATTTACGTCATAATGATAGCTTCTATTGTCTCCAATGATTTTAAATGAGACACCTTCGTCCTCATCTGCTTCATTTATTTCAACAAGCATCTGTTGCCCATTAACTAATACAAGTAATGCTTTTGTACCTGCTTCAATTTCGCTCCAATCATCGGATTCTTGAATTTTCATTTGTACTTTGTCTCCTCCTCCGAGTTCCATTTCTACTTCTAAAATCTCATTTTCGTTCATTGTAATCGTTTTTAAATCTGTGGTCGTATTCTAAACCCCTCCCACTTAGGGTTACTATCTTTTAGCCCTGTCCGTTATCGGCAAGACTAAATCAACTCTGCCAACCATTCAATAAGATGCTCACTTTGATTTTCAAGTTCTTCAAAGTTAAGATTCCAAGCGATACTGTCACTTTCTTCCCCATCGTAAATTGAGAAATACGCCTCACCCTTTGAAACTTCAAAGTGTGAATATTTATCACGCCCATTTGAAGAATGCCATTTTAAAACTTGTGATAAAGTTGGATTATCATCCCCAATACTTTCATTTAATTTTTTAAGATAAAAACTTTTCATTTTAATTAAAATTTACAGAAGCCCTGCCGATAACATATAGAGACTAAACCGCAGTGTAGTGAAACGGAACTTCGGCTTTAGTCCTTGTTGACAGAAGCATTCGGGAGCCAATTCGGTTTTTCTATGGCGTTTCAATAATTTGGAGTGTTATTTTTAGTCGTTTTCACTTTCATCTTATAAAGTGATCTGTACGTCATTATAATCGCAACGGATATTCCTGGTATCCCAACCAACACAAGGTAATTAAATATAAATGCATTCATGCCAATCAACAAGGTTGTCGCCAGTGCAAATCCCGAGCAAAAAGCCATTATCAATCTTCGTGTTGTCATGTTAATTATTTAAGTATTAATAATCCTGTCAGCACACCATTCGCCGCTAAGGACCAGTTGCGTTGGCGTTTTACTTTTTTAAGTTCGTGGTTGGCAACGGCAATAATGGTGTCTTTGCTGTTTATAATGTAGCGTTGCGCCACAATGATACTGTCTTGGTTGGTAATAACGTTTCGCAGGTGTTTATTTTCAAGCGTAAGAACGTTAATTAACGTATCTTGTATCTGTACAATCAACAAGGTGTCTTTCATTGCCTTAACGCTGTCAAGTTGTTTGCGTAATCCAACAATTTCTTTACTGATAATATCAATAATCTTCTTATCAAGGTTTATCTGTGTGAAGTGTTGGTGTATATCGGCTTCTTTGCTTTCGATACGCTTTTCAATGGTGTGCACAGGTGTAACAGGATAAACAGGTTTTGGTTCTTTGCGGAACACCAACAACAGTATGATGCTCATGATGCCTGCAAAAAGTATGATGTTGTATGTGGTTTGTTTGTTCATGTTTTGTACAGCATTAAGGGTAATACCCCCCTTATTCAGGTAATCAATTCACAAAGGTATATTTTAATTACTTATATATCAGTAAGATAGCAAAATAAAGTTCGTTGTTTTACCCCTCAAAAATGAGTTGTAGAGTTCCCAAAGCGGTAATTTTCGCAATTATACCCCTCGAAAAACGAAAAAAAAACTAAGTTTAAAACTAAGTCTTAATTTAAGTCTAAACAAAAAAAGGCGTTTTTTTGGAGCATTTTGGTTTTATCCGTTGGTAGCATTTAAAGAATGTTTAAATGCACTGGCAACGTCATTAATAAAACGGTAAAATGATAGAATTTAAGCGGTTTTGTGGGGTTTTCGGCAGTGTAATGGTAGTATATACCAACGCAGGCATTAAAAGTGATACAGGAATGGTAGTATAATGAACCTAAACGGTAGTATCTGTACGTTTTGTTTTGTAATAGTTCAAAGGCTAAAAATGCGCTCAATCGTAGTAAAATCGGGCATTTTCGGGCATTTTATAATTAGTTTGTTTTTGTATGTTTTGTTTTGTGGGGGGTAAATCTATGATTTTCATTTGAAGCATCAAGACAAACGAACGAATGTTACCTTTTTTGATTTAGCAAAAGAACACCCTGATTTGTTAAAACATATTCCAACAAACTTAAATTCAAATGATGATATAGAAAGGCAAGTTGTTTTTGATAGTTTTTTGATGAAATTATTAAGTGATTTGAATACTGAGGAATTGAAAAATCAAAAGAAAATCATAAAGAGACAAAAACGAAAAATCAACGGAGTAGTTGAAATTACTAACATTCAGAAAGATTACCAAAATAAAGTGTTGTATGGAATTTTACATGGAGGAAAGATTACAAAAAATGTAATGTTGGAACGGGTAAATGAGGAACAAAATGAAGAAGAATATGAGTACGACACCTTAGATGGAGATAGATTGTATGAAGATTTTTTCTTTTTGCTACATATTTCTTTCAGAACCAATGTTGCAAGGTTATTTATTCTTTCACAAAAGGATAGCACCAAAACTGATGCAATTTTCAAAAATTATTTGTCAAATAAACTGTTTAAAGGAGGTGCTTTTGGAAAAGCACAAGCAACAGATTTTATTCCTACTGAATATCGAGATGACGTATTGAGACGTTCACTTGTAAACAATATTGCTATATCCAAAACCACAACAATCATAACTGAAAGTGATGGTGTTGAATACGATGTTGAAATAAGACTGAAACCTAAAAGTCAAAGGAGTTTTTCTCAAATGATAGAGCGAGCAAATATTTTTCAGAGAAGTAAAGTAACAATGGAAAATAGTTCGACAGATGATGAAGATAGTCCTATTAAATTCACTTTGAAAGACCCAAACACTAATACTTCAAAAACGCTGACTGTAGCGAATGCGGATAATTTTATCCCACGTCTTTCATTTGAAGATGAGCAAATACAAGATGAAAATAAACAACTTGATCTTGAAAAATTAAAATCTCTCTGTATGGAATACGTTAGCTATGATAATAATGACAATTTAATTTAAAATGTTGAAAACATTTTCAGCATATAGAAATGTTATTGGTAATACTAATGTGTATTACTTCTTGATTGTTTTATTTGTACTGATAAATGTTGTAACTTCTATTTTTGTTTTCAACATTAGTATGGAAATACAAGAAGCATTTCTAACTATTTTAAGCATTATTTTTCCCTTAATTGCAGGTTTTTTGACATTTGGTAAAGACACACTAAAAAATATAAAAAACCAAATCCAAAAAATTAAGGAAAATGATATAAATGATAAAGGTACACCCGTAACAGATAGTGATAAAAGAAAAATTCGTTTTTTGAAAGAGTTATCGTTAAATTTTGTTGAAGTTGTAATTGGTACATTTGTTGTTTCATTTATTCTAATTATCGTGTTATTGATAGCTAAATTCAATAGTTGTGAATTTATAACAAGCAATCACTTCTTTTCATTAAAAAAATATCTTTGCGAAAATATGCTTTTCATTTTTCTGAAAATAGGATTTTTCTTTTTGCTATATTTAATGTTTTTGAATACCCTGTATTTAGTTATATTTATCATCAATATTAACAAGTACGATGAGATAATAAATCACTGATTTCAAATTTTATATTGATATAATAAAAAGGTAAAACAGCCTTGAGCCGTGCGTTGGAAAAACGAAAAGAAGCCGTTTTAAAATCATCATTATTCAAGTAAAACTAACCTCATCAGCGAAATCTTTAACAATTATAAAAATCTTCATCGGCTTCTTTAAGTGTGGGAAGCAAGTGGAATGAAT
>DAOMPZ010000126.1:0-4310 GCA_035445045.1 Crocinitomicaceae bacterium
CTTACTGATTTCTGCCAAAGGGTTAAACCCAGCATTAATCAACTGCATCAAATCCTGTCCTTGTAATTTCCCTGCTGATGAAATTTGTGCAAATGCCAACGATAACGATTCCAATTTTTGAGCATCGCCCATAGCAACATCACCAAGCATTTTTAGGTTCGGCATTATCTTTTCTTGTGCAATCCCAAAACCGAGCATGGTTTGCGCAGCTTTTCCTAATCCTAATTTTTCATAAGGAGTTTTAGCGGCGTAATCCGCAATGTCATTTACAATGTTTTCCGCAGCTTTTTTTCCGCCCAACATTACTTCAAAAGAAGTGCGTTGCATTTCATCTTCAATTCCTAATTTAATGGCTTTCCCTGCCAACACTCCAATTCCTGCGGCTGCACCTGCCATTAACACATATTTATTTGTGAGCAAATCCATGCCTCGTTGGAGTGCAGGAAATTGGTCAGACATTGCACCGAACGCTTTGGCATTTTCCATTTTCAACTGTTTGGCTTTGCCCATCATGTTGTTGGTTGCCTTTGTGAATTTATCCTGCGTTTCTTTCAACTTGGTGTTGAACATCTTATTCGCCAAGTCAATAATCAGTTGTAATTTACTTGTTCCTGTTCCCATATCACAATCCTTTATTAAATTCTGCACTCATTATCCGTATCAATCGCTTTGTTAGGTATTGCGAATTGCCGATAAATTGCCTTTTAGGCATATTGACATGGATAGTTCGTTTATGCGCTTTTACTGTATATTCTTTGCCATTGCGTTTTCTTGTATGTGCTTTCACATTTTGTTTTGCCGTAAACCGTCCGCCCGAATTATGTATTTGTGCATACGGAACATCTGTACCAATTGTAACTTTATCCGATGATTCCGATACCGTTCTAATCGAACGGCGTAATCTTCCTGTATCGGTTAGGATATTTCTACGTGAACGTTTCGCACTTTCCGTTGACCAACTTGGTTTTCGTTTCTTCCATTGCTCGGTAGTGTCGCCAATCCAATTTTGTTGTTGAAACCGCTCCTTGGAAAACCGCACAGCTTCCTTAGCAACCATTTTTGGCATTCGTTTCATCACTTTTTGAGCGTGGTTTAATTTCTTTAAAAAATCATTTGCCATTTTCTTACGTTTTTAGCTATTGTTTTTTAGTTTCCTATATTCTTTATCGTCTTTGAATTGAAAGTTTGTTACGTTTCACAGTAAAGGCTTTCTAAAGGCTTTGCATTGTGTCAAACTCAAAACCATTTTCCAACCAATCGGCTTTTTGTATCAATTTTCCGTTTTCGTTCAAATCCAATATATCTGCTTCGATGTAGTCGAACGTTTCTTTTTTGTCAACCGTCATGGTGTAATTGGATGCTTCATACGTTAAAATATGAACAATGCCAGGGCGGTCTAAATCGGCAGGTTCTTGGCGTTTTAGTTTCAGTTTGCCTGTTCCGCTTACTTGAATTGTTGAAACCACCTTATGAACCAAGTTGATAAAATCAAAGAATTGCAACGCATTTGCTTGGTTACTGCTGATGTTTGACGTATCCGAAACTTGTTCGTAAACCAAATGCAAGGAAACGGTAACAATACTTTCATTTTGGGTTGGGTCTGTAAAATCAGCACTCCAATCCACAAAAACCGCAGGAAGTGCAACGACATCAAAATTTTCCCATGCGTTGTATTGTCCACGGTACAAATCCACATAACGCACAGGCGTTACACCGTAAAAGTCAAATTGTGCCACTACTTCGGGTGACAATAATTTTTCAATAATTTTTTTGTATATATCTTTCATTTTATTACTTTTGTATTGTTATTGTGATTAATATCTGCGTAGCGGCTCCGTAAACTTGTCAAACGGCTAAGCGGTGACTTTTGGTCGGGACGGTATTAATCAGACAAAGTTTAAGGGTTGCTTTTTACAAGTAGCCCTTTTCTTTTTTGTGTTTCTTCAACTTTTAAAAAGTGCCAAGATGTAATCTGCGTTCCAAAATCTTTAATTTCAGTATCTACTAAAATTGCTGTATTTTCATTGTTGTAATTAAAAAATTTAACGTATCTATATCGTAACCCACTTTCTGATTTCGTAATCCATAATTCATCTGGATTGTTTAAAATGTCTTTTACGTGTGCAAATAATTCGTGTCGCAATTCATTATCTCCCAAATACTTTTTACTTGTATGGTATTCAAAATTTTTACGTGTCAACACCAAATTACGATTTAAGTAGTCTTTAAAAGGCATATATTCATTGCCGTTTTTATCTTTCACACCCTTGAACAATTCTTTGATATTTTCGGGCGTTATGGTCTTGTCTAAAACTAATTGAGAAACATTCGTCATATCCTTGATTTCTTTCAAATTCCAATCTTTGAATGTTGAATTATTCAATTTTTCAGTAATTTCCTTGCTATTTCAAAAACACCTGTTTCAAATCAGCACGGTTCACGGCAAAATTTCCATTCTTGAATTTTTCGCCTAATTGTGCAACGCCCCAAGAACCTTTTGAAACACCGCTTTCGTGTGGTTTGTGAGGGTAAGAAATCATTTCACAACGGCAACCGTAACCATTTGGCGGTAATAACTTACGTGCGTTTTCATCGTCAAGTTTGAATATTTTATGATTTAAAACAGCGTGCGAATCTCTTACATTCGGGTCGCCTGCCGTGATGTATTGAACGTAAGGAAAATCGTCTTTATCTGCCCACGCACGCATAAATGCAGCGGAATTTTGACCAACAGCAACACTCAAATTGTATTCTGTTTTCAAATAACGGTCATTAAACTTGCCCATTACTTTTTCGGCTTCGCTTTTAAATTCATCATAACTGCGCAGTTTTCCCTCTTTGTAGTCAATCAACAAATTGCTCATTGATGCTAACCGAGCTTCAACCTTTCCTGTTGTAAAATCATATAGATTTTGCTCCATCATCGCCAACATTAAGTGGTCGGGCGCATTCCATTCTGCTTGTGTTAAACGATTTCCGTACCCCTCTAAAAGTCCTTTGAATAATAGCGTTGCTTCCCATTTGGTAATGTTTGCCCACGCTTGAAAAGTATCTTTTTCTTCAAAGAAAAGTTGAATTAGTAAACCATTCAAACGGTTTAAATCGCCCAGTTGTTGTTCATTTAGTGCTACATAACAATTTTGGCAAAATTCAACATCGGTGTAACGGTCATCGTTCACAACATCAAAGGCTTTGGATTGTGCTATTGGTTTCAAATCAGTCTTTTTTTTTTCGGCAAGCGGAACGTTAAACGTCCGTGATACCCATTCCATATCCACATCAGCAACATTCATTAATTGTGATACAATTTGCCAATGTTCCATTAATTTGAGTTCTTGCGTGGTATCAAACGTAAAGCGGTGCGTTGGTTTGAATGGAAAGCCGTGCCAAGTGAGTACAGGAATAACAACATCATTGATGAAAAAACTGATGTTTCTTCTGTCCGTTGCCGAAATACGGTCGTCTAAATTGCGTTCGTGAACTTCCGACTGTGAACGTGAAGAACCATTGTCAGACAACATCACGCCTGCAACCAACAGTTTGCTAATTTCGCTATTGCAACGGTCAATCATTTTATCAAAGGTTTGATATGCATCTGTACGGTTTGCCTCTTTAAAGTCAATGTTTGTTCCCTCAGGAAATACACCAACCGCAGCTTCGCCCAATTGGTGCAACATTTCTTCAATTTCATTGATAGCTTCGGGCGTTGAACGTATCGTTGTTGCCGTCAACATCGGAATACCAAAGCGTTCGCAAAATTCTGCCCACGACTGCAACACATTGCGTTTCCAAATTAAGTTAGGAACAATGTTATTCAATAGTCCAAAATCTTCATCGTCATCGCCAAAATCAATGACCCAATTTTGATATTCGGGCGCATCGTAATAGATAACCTCCAGAGGTCGAGTAAAGTCGGGTACAATCTTTTTGTGTTGTGGCACAACGTTTCTTCGTGGTATTAGTTGAAGTTTTGGGCTGTCGCCAACTTCTTCCAACTGAATAACAGAATGTCCATAGAATAGCGCATTAATTGAATGGCTAATCAAATCATAAAACCATTTTTTATTGATTAATTTGGTCGTTTCGGCATCAATATCCGAAGTATTATCATCAACGATATGGAATGTTGTGTTTAAAATAGATGACCGAATTAAGCGCATTTGCGATTTTAAATGTCCGTCAGTTTCCAAATCTTTGTACAAGTCCATTAATGGTTGCCAAGTTGGGTTGGTTGGGTGTTCCGCCATGTAAAGAGCCTTGCGCCACTTTCCAATATCCTTGCGTGAACGGTCTTTGAAAGAATTGGCAAT
>DAOMPZ010000126.1:4320-7070 GCA_035445045.1 Crocinitomicaceae bacterium
CGTGCAATGATTGGGTCGGGGCTTTTCTTGCGCACCGTTCGTTGTTCCATTCTTGCGTATTGGATAGGGTTTCCGAATTTGTCTAAGATTTTTGTCATTAGTAACGATATGTTGATTTTTTATATTTAGAACTTATTTTAATGCCGTTGACCGAACCTGTTTCTTCATCAGTTGGCAAATCGGCTGTTGTTTCGCCTTTGGCTACCGATTTGAGCCATTCCAACGCATCTTGATAACGTTGTGAACGGTGTTCGGGAATACGGTCGGGAGCAGTATTTGAATACAAGTGATACAAGGCACAATCAATTGTAATCATCACGATAAACGCATTGCGAGTGTCGGGCGTTGGTGGTTCTGTTTCGATGTGTGGTGTGAAAATAGCATCGACATCATAACTGCCTTTGATGTAGTTTTTGATTTGTGCTATTGCCATAAGTTCTGCCATAATTAGCTTGTTATCCGAATAGGAAGTTGACAACAGGTTGCGCACCTCATTGCGAATGATTGTTGGATAATCCGTTTCAAGTATAAATCGCATATCAATATCTGTTTTTGTTACGGCTCATTAATTCCTTTCTACTCGTTGTCCGCACGTTGAACCGTAACACGGCAGAATTGAGTTCTTGTATAGCACTTTGCAAACAGTCGGGTGCATCATCATTGACTTGACTACCTTTTTCAAAGGCTAAAATTTGTTGTTCAAGTTCCATAAAATCGGCAGTTCCTTTCATTGCAATATTGAAATGAACATCGCCACGCTCAAAGAACCCCGACATGGATTCGATACGTTCCTGTTTGTTGGATTTGCTTTTTTTGTCGGCGATAACAGGAATGTAATAACCACGGCGGTCGCCCTCTTTGTCGAAATCATCAACAAACATATCTTGGGCAAAAGAGCCTTCAACCAAGTATTTAATATTGAACTTTTGCAGGTTCAATTCTTCGTATAGATTATAAAGCCATATTGCAGCCAACGCACGTGTTGTTCTGCGAACGTGTGAACGTATAACATGAAATTCTTTGCCTGTTTTACCAACTAAAAGCAACGCTTTGAAGTCGCCATTATCTTTATAAGAAAGGTCTCCATATACAATAAGCGCATCGTATTGGTGTAATGGCAACACCTTTTTCCACGAAATCCACTCGTTTTTAAATACCGTACCCTCTTCAATCGGGTTGTCTTGATATTCACGTTGGAAAGCACGTTCGCCAATGTCTTTTCTAAGTTCTTCCCAAAATTCAAGCGAATAATTTTCTTCCCAACCACTTGTGCCATTGTCTTGTATGGCTTTGGCAACAATGATATGGTGTTTGGGTTGCACTCCACGTTCTTTATAGTCTTTGCGCACCGCCTCAAAATGCTCGGACATCATTTGAATTACCGATGTTTTTGAAAAGCGGTTGTTGCAATGTATATAGCGACGATTTCCCGAGCCATACGTTCCCCAAATATCTTCCTTTAAGTATTCAAACAATTCCCGAACAAGTTTCGGGTTTTTACTGCGTTTTTTGGTGTCCACATCATCAACAGAAATATATTCGGGGCGACGTTCCATGTTGCGAATACCACGTGGCGACTGCCCGATACCGAGTGCGTGAAAGTGTACATCGTCCAACGTTGTAAAATTTCCTTCTGCCCAATCGCCCAACTTAAAACGCTTGCCGTAATCATTTTCTAAACGTGCATTGCTGACAAGTTCCGCTTGAATATCAGACAGCAGTTTTTTTGCTTTGATTTCATTTTCGCCAATTAAAAGCATGAAATTCAAATCATTTTTGACAAAATACAAAAACAAGGGAATACCAATGTTTGCATGAACCGATTTTGCACCACCCCGAAATATTCTCAACAGCAAATAAATGTGTTTATATTCAATCATTAGTTTTGCCATTTTGCGCTGATACCATGAACAATCGGCAGTTGCGTAATGCGCTAAATAATATTTAAACCACTTGGTGTAATCTTTCTCTAAATCTTTAATGCGCCGTGTTTTTTCCAATGGTGTTTCTGCCGTTGCCATACGGCTCGAATACCTTAGAACACGTTTACAATGGTCTTCGTAATCACGATATAATTTTTCAAATGACTTATTCATGATTATTCGTTTTTGATACGGTGATGAATGAATTGTTTGTGTAAATCAAGGCTCTTTGAAAGCAAATCATTATCAATGTCAATGGAAAGCAACCAATTATCAAATTCTTTGATGACACTAATAATCATTTGAGCGGACACCTTTTTGTCCACACGTTCGATTGCGCTTGCAATTTTTGAAACGTCATCGCTGTTAAAAATTGGCTTTTCGCCATTGACAACGGCTTCTAATTGAGCCAATAATTTTTCTTTGATTTTGTGTGGTGCAGCTGTCAAATTTGCACGGCGTTCTTTCCAACTGTACTTTTTGACCCATGCGCCAACTGCATTTTCCGACATACCAATAGTTTCAGCAATGGTTTTAATTGTTTCGCCATTGTTGATATACATATCTTCTGCAATACTTCTTTTTCGGTCATTTGCTTTCATGGTGCAAAAGTTCCCATTTCAGCGGTGTTTCACTAATAAGTGTGCAATTAGCGTAAGATATTGACGCAGGTTGCACAGTTCTTTGGCAAGGCGAATTTTGTTCCGAAATCTTTGGCACAAAATTGAAAATCAATGATTGTAAGTGTCAAAGAAAATGTAGTACAACTTTATGGGACGATTTACCCTGGCGACGGTCAATATGTAGCCTATCATCTGAATAAGGTAA
>DAOMPZ010000127.1:0-957 GCA_035445045.1 Crocinitomicaceae bacterium
TGCCAACGATACACCGTGATATTGAATTAATTGGGAATTTGGACGAAACCCAACGCCAACGTTTATTTGATGTAGCAAACAAATGTCCTATTCACAAAGTTCTGACGAATGCAATTTCGATTACTTCGGAGTTAAAATGAAACTTGTTTTCAAAAAATGAGTATAATGAATTTATAAATTTAAAAAGTTAGTCGTATGAAAATGAAGAAATTACTTATTTCCACCAAGCCGCTAAAAAGTGCAAGCGATTGGACAGCATTGTTATTGCGTGTCGGTTTTGGAATTATTATGATGGGGCATGGTTGGTCTAAAATTCAGAATTTTGACCAATACAGTCAAAAGTTTATGAATTTTCTAGGTCTTGGAAGTAGCGTTTCATTAAGTTTAGTGATTTTCGCTGAATTTGTGTGTTCCATTTTGTTAGTCGTTGGTTTATTCACACGTTTGGCAACTATTCCGTTGATTTTTACTACGTTAATGATTATGAATGTTCACGATTGGGACGTTATTTGGCAGTCCGACCATGAACTTGTATTAGCATTGTTTCTTGCATACATTGTGATTTTAATTAACGGCCCAGGAAAATACAGTTTAGACAACGCCTTGTCAAAGTAGTTTTTTGACTTTACGATAGTAGTATTTTAAGACGTTATGACTTTGTTCGTAACGTCTTTTTTTTGCCCATTCAGCCAAAATTTGAAACAAAATCCGTACTTTCGCTCGCAGAAATTCATTTAAACACAAAATAATAATGAGCAAAGAAGTATATATTGTAGCTGCTGTCAGAACGCCAATGGGTTCGTTTTTAGGTAGTTTATCATCAGTATCAGCACCGCAATTAGGTGCAACAGCAATCAAAGGAGCTTTAGAAAAATCAGGTTTGTCGGCAGATAAAATTGATGAAGTTTTTATGGGTAACGTTTTACAAGCAGGTGTTGGACAAGCTCCTGCAAGACA
>DAOMPZ010000127.1:967-7065 GCA_035445045.1 Crocinitomicaceae bacterium
GCATTGTTTGCTGGTTTGTCAAAAGACGTTCCGTGTACAACTGTGAACAAAGTGTGTGCATCGGGAATGAAGGCAATTATGTTGGGGGCGCAAACCATTTTGGCAGGCGATAACGAAATAGTTGTTGTTGGAGGAATGGAAAATATGAGTAGCGTTCCGCATTACGTAAACGGTCGTCAAGGTGTAAAATTAGGCGATATTAAAATGATTGACGGAATGGTAAAAGACGGATTGACAGACGTTTACAACCAAGTTCACATGGGTGTTTGCGCTGACAAATGTGCGGCTGAATATAATTTCTCACGTGAAGATCAAGATAATTTTGCAGTAAATTCGTACGAAAAAGCAGCAAAAGCATGGCAAGCAGGAAAATTTGCAAATGAAATCGTTCCTGTTGAAATTCCACAACGAAAAGGCGACCCAATCATTTTCGCTGAAGATGAAGAATACAAAAACATCAAATTAGACAAAATTCCGTCTTTGCGCCCTGCATTTACAAAAGAAGGAACAGTAACAGCAGCGAATGCATCTACATTAAATGACGGTGCATCAGCATTGATTTTAGTATCAAAAGAAGCTGTTGAAAAACACGATTTAAAACCAATCGCAAAATTAGTTTCGTATGCTGATGCGGCGCAAGACCCTGAATGGTTCACGACTGCGCCTGCGAAAGCTGTTCCTGTTGCATTGAAAAAAGCAGGTTTGGCGGTTGACCAAATTGATTTTTGGGAATTAAACGAGGCTTTTGCAGTTGTCGGAATGGCAAACACAAAAATTTTAGGCATCGACCCTGCTAAAGTTGACGTAAACGGTGGTGCAGTTGCATTGGGACACCCGCTTGGAAATTCAGGTTCACGTATTATCGTAACACTTATCAATATTTTAAAGCAAAATAACGGTAAATATGGTGCTGCTGCGATTTGTAACGGTGGCGGTGGTGCATCAGCAATGGTGATTGAAAATATATAAATTTCCCTATATTGAAATGAAAAACGAAATCGAAAGGTTTCGTTTTTTTTCTGCTCAAAAAATTATGCTACCTAAATCGTTGTTGGATGGTTTACGGTTACTTGACCTCTTTCGATTATAAATTGTCCGCTACAAACTGTTTTGAATAGTCTTTTATTTGTTGTCTGACTTGTCTAAAAGTTTCGTCAATTTCTTGTTGCGTTCCTGTCGCCTTTGCTGGATCGGGAAAGTTTTGATGAAATTTTTTCGCTTTGGTCGGAAAAAATGGACAACGTTCTTTAGCATTGTCGCAAACTGTAATTACAAAATCAAAGTCAATGTCGTAATATTCGTCAATGTTGTTTGAAGTGTGTTTTGAAATGTCAATGCCGTCTTCTTGCATTGTCGCAATAGCTTTTGGATTTACTCCGTGCGTTTCAACACCTGCACTATAAACGTCTGCTTTATTATCTGCAAAATGTCGCAAATAGCCTTCTGCTATTTGACTTCTGCAACTGTTACCGGTGCAAAGCACCAATATATTTTTGTTCATATTCACCGATTTAATATTTCCATTTGTTTGCGATTTTCACCAATGAAAGCATGACCGGCACTTCGATTAGCACACCAACAACTGTTACCAACGAGGCGCCTGAATTTAGCCCGAATAACGATATGGCTACAGCAACAGACAATTCAAAAAAGTTACTTGCACCAATTAATGCAGCTGGTGCACAAATAGCATGTTTCAGTTTTAAATACCTTCCAATGAACCAACTCAAGAAGAAAATAAAGTAAGTCTGAATGGTCAATGGAACTGCAATAAGTAGAATGTCAAAGGGTTTTTCAATGATTTTATTTCCTTGAAAAGCAAACAACAAGATAAGCGTTGTAAGCAGAGCAAAGGTGGATATCGGTTTTAGTTTTGGCAAAAAAACAGTTTTAAACCAATCTTCACCTTTGTATTTAATCAGTAATTTGTGGCTTAAATAACCTGCAGCAAGAGGAATAGCAACAAAAATAATTACGGACGAAACGAGCACATCATAAGGAATGTGAATATCGGTTACGCCCAATAGAAATTTTACTGTAGGAATGAATGCAAAGAGTAAAATCAAATCATTTACCGAGACCTGAACGAGGGTGTAGTTGGGATCTCCTTTCGTTAAGTAAGACCATACAAAAACCATTGCAGTACAAGGAGCGGACCCTAAAAGAATCGCTCCTGCAATGTATTGGTCTGCCATTTCTGGTTCTAGGTAAGCTGAATAGAGATTGTCAAAGAATATCCATGCAAAAAAAGCCATCGTGAATGGTTGTACGAGCCAATTGATAGAAACAGTTAGACCTATTCCTTTCCAGTTCTTTGACACGTTTTTTAATGATGAAAAATCAATTTGAACCATCATGGGATAAATCATCAACCAAACCAATATGGCCACTGGAATATTTACCGTAGCAATTTCCCAATTACTGATGACTTCAATGTTTTCTCCACCAATTTTCCCTAATAAAACACCAGCACCAATGCAAAGAAAAACCCACAGTGTGAGATATTTTTCAAAATTTCCCATACGATTAGGTTAGCAACATCCACCACCAGGAGTGCAAGAAGTCGATTGTGAATTTGATAAATCAGTTAATTTGATTGTTTGTTTTTCTTGTGGAATTCCACATTTGTCTTCAGCTAAACATGCGGTTGTTTTATTTTGTAAAATAAAATGGGTACCGTCAAAAGCCAAGGCGTATTTTCCGATTGTGTCGTTTTGATATTCAACTTCAATTTCAAAATCGCCAATTCCTAATTTTTCTTCTGAAAGTTTTATGATGTTGAGCAATTTTGTTGGTTTCAAACGATGTTCTAAATCGTTTGCGTTCCAAAGTTGAAAGTTCACAACTTTTTCTTTTCTTATTGTTCCACCGCAGTCAATGTAGTTTTTAGTGATTTCCCCAACTTCTGTAACGTGAAAATGTTCGGGAACAAAAGTTCCGTTTTCTAATTGAAATTGCACATTGTCCAATGTTGGCAATATGTTTTTAATTTCGGATAATTTCATTGTTTTTTATATTTTGTTTTATTGCAATATTGCGATTTTTATGAGTAAAAAAATGCTTTAACAGCACTTTTGATTGGTTGCTTTTATTATGATGTTTGAAAAATATTTGTTCAAATTATTAAACGCTTTTTCGTCTATGCAGTAGCAAATGGCATTGCCTTCAATGTTTCCTTTTATTAGTCCTGCGTTTTTGAGTTCTTTTAAGTGTTGTGAAACTGTCGGCTGTGCAAGTGGCAACTCGTTTACGATGTCCCCACAAATGCAACTGTCGGTTTTCAATAAAAATTCAATAATTGCAATTCTCGCAGGGTGCCCCAACGCTTTTGCAAGTGTTGCAATAGCATTTTGTTTGTCGGTAAAGTGTTCTGTCTTAGTTGCCCCCATTTTTGTTTAATTTTAGATTGCAATATTACGATAAATATTTAAATCGTGTAAACCTGTCAGAAAAAATTTTTCTAAAAGTCAATTTGTTGTCTTGAAAAGTTGTTGTTGAATTATCGGTTTAGAGCATTGTCAACACTTATATTTCTGTAAACTGTCATAAAGCCTTAATATCGTAAAATCTTAATGTCATTTTTCTTCAAAAAAATTGCACCAAGCAAAAAAATAACTAATTTAGAAACATGAAAAGTTGGTTTTTTTTATTTCCTTTGGCTTTAGTTGCCTGTCAATCAACGGTTGAGCATAAAGTACCGCAACCAAAAGCGGTCAAAAATCAAACGACAAATGTCGAAACGGTAAGTTTTATCAATCCGTATTATATGGCACATTTTCTCGAAGATGTCGATATTAAATATTATCCGTTTTTGTTCAATAAATTGGATAAAAACATTGTCAAAGCAAATTATTATGTCAAAAATGGTCGTTTAAAAAACAATCTTCACGAAAAATACACGTATCTTTTTAATTCGCACGGAAACATAAATTCACTTTCTCATTTTTCACAATTAACCTATCATCAACCTTATACGGATTTTAATTTCATTTATAACGAGAAAAATGACGTCATAAAAACAGACGTAATCAACTACATGAAAACGTTTAACCTGCCACCGTACTATTATTACTCCGATACAACTTTTAGTTATGTAGCCGTGCCGAAAAGTGAAAATTTCTTTGACACAACGTATTTTTATCCGTCTTCCAGAATACCCGATTTGATTTACACACGTTCCAACAACAAAACAATTGAAACTCAGTTTTTCGTCCCTGTCGGAACAAGTATTTCGGACATCAAAACGATGATTAACGAACAACAAAGCACCTTAAAAATTGACGATTTTACGTATATTTTCGTCACTTACACAGACAATAATTTACCGATTGAAACGTATGAAATGAATTCAAATCTCGATTTTGCCTACAAAGTAAAATCATGGGAATACAACCGTCAATGGCTACCGATTAAATACCAAGAATTTCTCACTTCATCACTCATCAAAGAGCTGACGATTGAATACAACAGCGATAATCTTCCTGATTACATTCGACTAAACAAGAAAGTTTTTAACACGTACTACGAATTTGACCATGCTCAGTAAGGAAGAACGCAAAGCACACAACAATCTTTTTTGGGGCGATTTTAGAAAATATATGCAACCGTATCGCTCGGCATCAGGCAGAAAAACCGATTGGTCAAGCTATCCAACCAAAATAAAATACATTTTTTTACGTTTGGAGGCGACCAGCAAATACGTTGCGTTAAACTTTGACATACAAGCAAAAGACGAAGGCGTTCGGGCAATTATTTGGGAGCAAATGGGCGAATTAAAAAACGTGCTAACCAATGCTATGAATGGCGATTCAGGCGAATGGATAGAACAAACATACAACCCAATTGTTGGCGATTTTTCAAGAATCCAATGGAAATTAGACGGCGTGAATTACAACAATCCAAGTGACAAAGAAAAAATATTTTCGTTTTTTAAAGAAAAATTGCTTGGTTTTGACGAATTTTACAACGATTTCAGTGAAATATTAATCTTATTAGCAAAATGAAACACACTTTATTATACCTTTTTTCTTTCCTTTCTTTTACTTCGTTTAGTCAGGATACAATTTTAAACGAAAACTTTGAAAATGGCATTCCATCAACGTGGACAATCCTCAATCAAGACGGTTTTACACCTCATTCAGCCGTTTCAGAATATACAAACGCTTGGATTTCAGTCACTGACCCTTTTGACACCACACAAACCAATAACTGCGCAAGCGCAACGTCTTATTTCGTGGAAAATGGCAATGCTAACCGTTGGTTGATTACGCCTGCACTAACATTAGCAAGTTTCGGTAACGTTTTGACATTCAAAGCTGCATCGTTTGACCCGTCTTTTCCCGAAGATTATACCATTAAAATTGGTACGGATTTATCCAAACCCGAAACATTCACAACCTTGTTGACTTACATAGCTGAAACACCGTATTGGTCTGAACACACGCTGGAATTTGACACGCTTGGTTACAACAACGAAACGATTTATATTGCATTTGTACTTGCTACAAGTGACGGTTTTAAATTCTATTTAGATGATGTTTCATTCCAAACAGAAGTTGCGTTAGCTACAAAAAACCTAACGGAAACAACGTTTCAACTTTATCCAAATCCTGCAAAAGATGTTATTACCATAACAAGCAACGCTAAGAAAGAAATTTTTTCAATTACAGGCGAAAAACTTTTAGAAACGCAAGCCGAAACGTTTGATATTTCAGCACTAAACAGCGGTATTTACTTCGTAAAAATCGAGAATAGTGCCGAAATATTGAAATTTGTGAAAGAATAATTTAACTCAACTTTGATTGCAACGAAGTCCAACCTCCTCCGTTGTAAACTTCATATCCATTAGCTTGCAAGATACGTTTTGCAGCTCCACTTCTTGCGCCCGATGCGCAACACGTAATTATGGGTTTGTCTTTTTTAAGTTTAGACATTTTCCCTTGAACAGTTTGCAACGGAATATTTGTCGAGTTTTTGATGTGTCCCGAATTGAACTCGCTCGGTGTGCGAACGTCGATGATAACTGCGCCTTTGGCAACCAATTCTTTATAGTCAACCTTTGACCCAAAGCCAAATAAATTTGCTAAAAACCCCATTAT
>DAOMPZ010000128.1:0-6998 GCA_035445045.1 Crocinitomicaceae bacterium
CATGATTTTCAACATCTCTGCTGATGAAACCACGTCAAAACCTGCGTGTGCAATCGCTGCACCTGCAAAACCACCAATCAACGTATGCGAAGAACTTGACGGAATACCAAGCCACCACGTCAATAAGTTCCAAAGTATTGCAGCAATCAAACCTGCCAAAATTACCCACAAATCAATCGCATTGTTATCTACCGTTTTAGCGACGGTATTTCCAACACTCATGTCAAACACCCAATAAGCAACGACATTAAACGATGCCGCCCAAACAACAGCTTGAAGTGGTGTTAAAACTTTAGTCGAAACAACGGTTGCAATGGAGTTTGCCGCATCGTGAAAACCGTTGATTAAGTCGAACAATAAAGCTAAAGCAATAACGACTATTAATAATGTTAACATACGGACAAATTAAGCATATTTGACGATAATCGACTCAATTACATTGCCGACATCTTCGCATTTATCGGTTGCATTTTCAAGTGTTTGATAAATCTCTCTGAATTTAATCACTTGTTTTACGTCATTTTCGTGTTCAAACAAACGCTCAATACTCAAATCAAAAATATCGTCCGCTTGGTTTTCAGCACTGTTGATTTTGATAATGCTTTCTACTATTTTTTTCGTGTTTTTCAACTCTCGCAAGCCTAAAACCGCTTGGTTTACCGCTAAAACAGATGCCAAAATAACGTCCGAAAGTTTTCTAATTCCTTGGTCAGATGGGTCAACTTTATAGAATGTGATTTTTTTAGCTGAATCGTAAATATGGTCACAAATATCATCTAACGCCAACGCCAAACTGTGAATGTCTTCTCTGTCAAATGGCGTGATAAAATTTTTCCCCAACTCTACAAAAATCTGATGTGTTATGTCGTCATTTTGATGTTCGATGTCTTTCATTTCAGTTACAATCGTCGCACGTTTGTTGAAATCTGGTTCATTTACTAAGTCCACTAATTTTTGGGCGATAAGCTCGTTGTTCAAACTTGCATTTTCAAACAAAGTGTAAAAAACCTTGTCTTTTGGTAGGAAAAATTTTAAAATATTAGCCATTATATTCTTTTAATTCGGTGCAAAGTAACGTAAAAATTTTAATATATCGAAATTAAGTTTTAGTTACAGTTCTTAAATTTATCTAAAAATTACGTGTCACAACGCCTATTTCTGTAAACCCGTTAGTTACGTCAGTCGTTATTTTCTATTTTTTAACGTGTGTAAATCAAAAAATAACGTTTTGCTAAATTCACTTGCGCTACACTGCGGTTTCTTATATGTTGTACAGTAGTGGTAATTTTCAATCTTTAAATTTCTTTCTCATCACTTACCAGCCAATCAATCACATTCAACTTTTGAATACCATCTATGTTGGCGGTATCAAAATCGAGGGTTAAAAGATATTTCGGATAATGGTCTTTGATGTGGCTAAATACGGAAATTTCCCTTTTGTAGGTTTTTTCGTCATTAACGGTAAAGGCAACTTGATAATATTCCCGTTCGTTGTTTGGTTTTTGTACTACAAAATCAATTTCTTTGTCGTTGTTTTTTGATAAAGATAACTCTTGTTGACGAAAAATACTAATTTTTCAAACTTTCGTCAATAAGAATCTTACAGTGGTGGATTTTTTTTATTTAACTCCATCACTTATCTTCCCAAATATCCGTATCAAATTCTTTCATCAACTTTTTCCAATCATTAGAACCATCTTCGGTGTCGAGTAAGATTTGTTCGTAGTCATCAGGGGATACATCGTAATGTAAAATTGTTTCGCCCGTATAATCTTCGATTGCTTCTAAAAGCGGATTTTCGCTTTCGCTACAAAAAGAAAGTGCTTGTCCACGGTTGTTTCCACGTCCTGTCCGCCCTACTCTATGAACGTAATTTTCGGGATTATCGGGCAAATCGTAATTAATCACATATTCAACATTTGGAATGTCGATACCACGTGCGGCAACATCTGTAGTTACCAATACACGTTCTTTTCCGTCACGGAAAGCCTCCAAGATTTTAAATCGCTCTTTTTGTTCGATACCACCGTGCAAGAAAATAGCTTTTAAATCCACACGTTCCATGGCAGCAACCACACGTTCTGCACGAATTTTAGTACGCACAAAAACAACAAATTTCTTGTCCTCGTATTCTTTTAAAATGTTTTCTAAGAAAAAACGCTTATCGTCCATTTCGACAAAAACAACGGCATGGTCAATCGTTTTGGCAACGGGATTTTTTGGGGAAATCTGAATACGAATGGCATTTTTCACAACTGAATACGCCAACTTTTTAATTTTCTTGTCGATTGTCGCTGAAAAAAACAAGGTTTGACGTTTTTGCGGAATATGTTTAAGCGTGTCGGTAACGTCTTTGTAAAAACCCATATCTAACATCAAGTCAGCTTCGTCCAATACCAACATTTTGAGGTGGGATAAATCGACAAATCCTTGATGTATCAAATCGAACATTCGCCCAGGTGTTGTCACTAAAACATCTGTTCCGTCGGTTAATTTTTGAATTTGTTTTTCTTGCTCCACTCCACCAAATAAACACGCCACACTAATTTTAGAATGTTTGCCGATTTTTTCGTAAACGTCTGTGATTTGTACCGCTAATTCACGTGTTGGCACTAACACCAAACAGCGAATAAATGCTTTATTATTTTTCTTTTTGGCTTGTAAAATCTTTTCGATAGACGGAATGACGAAAGCAGCCGTTTTTCCTGTTCCTGTTTGTGCAATAGCCAAAACATCTTCGCCTTTTAAAATGGGCGTTATGGCTTTAAACTGAATGTCGGTTGGGCGTTTAAAATCAAGTTCTTGCAATGATTTTTTGATGCTGTCCGAAATTTTATAATCTTGAAATTTCATGTTTGGTACTTTCGTGCTGTAAAAGTACACAATTTAGACATAAGACTGAAAGATTTTAGACAAAAGACAAAACCCGAAGACGAAATTACATTCGCTTTCGGGCTTTAGATTTTAAAAAATCGTTTTTAATTTTTCAGTATAGCTTACAACTCGGTTCCTTTAAACTTACGAACACGCATTCCTTTTACTTTTCCGTTAGCGGTCATAACTTTACGTTTGTCGAACCCAGGTTTTGCAAAAGGTGTGTAGAAACCAACACACAACTCGTGTGAAGTTCCCATTCCTGTTGCTCTACCAAATGGAGGT
The DNA here is from genome assembly GCA_035445045.1 of Crocinitomicaceae bacterium. Taxonomy (GTDB): domain Bacteria; phylum Bacteroidota; class Bacteroidia; order Flavobacteriales_D; family Crocinitomicaceae; genus 40-80. The sequence continues at coordinate 3,160 of DAOMPZ010000128.1, forward strand.
GTTTCAAAATTGTATGAAATACGCAAACCAAAATCAAATTGATAACCTAAGGTTGCATGAACGCTATTCCCCGATTTGTAACCTGCCCCAATAATAAATTGACTGCTAATCATTGCACTCAAATCTGCCATGATACCAATAGGTGAGCCTCCTGTTACACGCATCAATATTGCTGGCATTAATGAAAAATATTTGTTGACTTCAATGTTGTATGAACCACTCAAATAGACGCTTGAAAATTTAGTTTTCCATGCCATATCTTTGTCAACCATAGAGTTTGCAAAAAGGCGTGGGAATGATAAATTGACAGTCAAATTTTTCGATTGCAACGATGTTCCGAAACCAAAATTAACGCCTCGTACTAAACGTTCTTCCCCGAAAATTGGGTCAGTTGGCGATTGTGCTTTGTAAATACCTTGATTGTACGATTGTTGGTAATAACCTACACTTAATCCAAAACCAATAGCCATCGTATTGCTCAACCACGCATGATACACATAATTTGCATCAATGTTTAGCGAGTTAAATTTGGACATATTTTGATTGTTAAAGGTCAAACCAACACCATGATTTTTATGCAAATGATACGATGTATTGAAGTACGCATCTTGCGGAAACCCTGGTTGACTTAAATATTGCAAACGATAAAGCAACGTAGCTCTAAATTCCGTTCCGATATTCATATACCCTGGGTTGAATGTTTCGGGATTATGCAAATAATGATTAAAAAGTAATCTGTTTTGTGCGTTAGCTGAAATTCCTACAACCGCTAACAATAGTGCGAAATAAAGTTTTTTCATCTTTTAATAGTTAATTTTCCCGAATGTTTTCTGTTTAACTTGTCAATTAATGTATAATAATATACGCCATCAGGTAATTCTTTACCAATAAGAGCCATAGCTACGTTTGAACGTCCTTCAAAATCATTTTGATAATTCGGATTTCTGTAAACTAAATTTCCTGTAACGTTGTAAATCAATAATTCACTGTTTGGAAAATACTGAATGTAATCAATTACAAAATAATCGTTGTGACCATCGCCATTCGGACTAATGAAATCGTAAAAATTCAACGAATCAGCGTAATAAGAACCTTCACTTACCACGATTAAAGAATCTTCAACTTCAAAAGACTGCCCGAAAGAAACTCCCGAAAATGCTAATGAAGTGAATGCTAAAGCAAATAATTTTCGCATAGACATTTTTAATTTTCGACAAAGATAGTCGGATATGCTAACAATTGTGAGAAATGAAATTTAGTTTTTTAAAACTGAAATGTTAATTACTTATTTTATGCTGTTGAATAAGCTCCAAAACGTAATCAAGTTGGTCTTCCATGGTCATTTCGGAATTATCAATTTCGACAGCATCAACAGCTTTAATAAGTGGCGAATCTACTCGATTAGAATCTATAAAATCACGTTCCAACAAATTGGCTTTTACACTTTCCAAGGTTTCAGAAAAATCAACATTACTTGCTTTTAATTCGTTGTAACGTCTTTTCGCTCGCACGTCAGCGTTGGCGGTTAAAAATAATTTGAGCGTAGCATTTGGAAAAACAACTGTTCCAATATCACGACCGTCTAAAACGACATTTAATGCTTGGGAAAGTTTGCGTTGCTCTTCGACTAATTTTCGGCGCACATCGCTGTTTGAGGCTACTTTTGAAACATTTGCATTCACTTCTGACGTTCTAATTTCAGTAGTAACCGCTTTATCGTTCAACAAAATGATTGGGTTTTGCGTTGATTGGCTTATGTCAAACGAAATATTGATTTGAGGCAAATGGCGCGTTAATTTTTCTTCGTCAAGTTTACCTTCGTGGTCGATTAAATTATTTTGCAAAGCGTATAACGTTGCAGCACGGTACATTGCTCCTGTGTCGATAAACAACAAATTTAACTTTTGGGCAAGCAACTTTGCCAACGTGCTTTTTCCGCAACTCGAATAGCCATCAATGGCGATAATTAATTGCCTGCTTTTTTCTTCCATTGGTCAAAGTTTGTCGAAAAAGTAAACATATTTTGCATTCCTGCTACCGAGTAAATATTGATGCCGTAATCTAACGAAAAACGTTTAAAATACAAACCTGCACCGAACGAAAATCCTGCAAGGGAAGCTCTACCTTTAACTCGTAACGTACTTCGTTGGTAAATATCAAAGGCTGCCCGAACGTGAACAATTTTACCAAAAATCATTTCCAATTGAAACGTTAAATGTTGCGCTAATTTCATTCCGAAATTATTTGGTTTTGGAAAAATCGTGTCGTTTGTCAATGGGTCGAATGTTGGTTTGGTGTTTGGGTCGAAATAACTCAAATTCCATTTGTTTAAATGATGAATGACCATGCCGAACCGAAAAGGTGCGTGTTTTAGTTTGTGACTAATGCCAACTTGTAAATCGACAGGCAAATTAGAACGTTCTGTTTTGGTGTAATTTTTCAGTTGATAACCCACATTTTTCGCAACGACTGTCACGAGTAAATTTGCTTTTTCTTCATAATAAACACCTGCCAAATCCAGCGATGCACCCAAAGCGACATAGCGGTCTAACTGTGAAATTAGAAAGTTAAAATTTGCACCAACTTGCATTTTAGGGTTGAATTGGTACGATGCGCCCACACCGAGAATATAATCGCTTGGGTGAAATTTACCGATATTCGTTCCTGTTTCGTCCATGCGGTCTTGATTGCCGTAACTTACATACCGAATACTCGCTGCGGAATTTATTTTCTCGCCAAAACTTCGCCCGTAGCTTGCCATTCCGAAATTCAAACCGCTTGGCATAATTCCGTGACTAAAACTTGCTTGATTGTGCATTTTTTTGTTGTACAACGCAGGATTACTAAAACCTAAATTGACATCTTGATCAAATGCAGTAATAAAGCGTTTTCCCAAGCCGTTGGAACGTGCATTGAACGCCATTTCCAAAATCGGAAAAGCATAATTCCCACCTGTTTGCATAAACGCAAACGAAGACTGAAAAACACAAAATATTAAAAGCAGTTTTTTCATTGACAACAAATCAAACGCAAAGTAACAGATAATATTTTAATATTGAGATGATGATGGTGAGATTTTTCAATCTTCACTAACATACGGTATTTTTCAAATAGAAAGTTATGCGCAACTGCCCTAAAACATTCGTAAAAAGGTATTATTTTGGAAAGTTATGCGCTATTTATTTGGTAGTTTGAGGGAATTGCGTAAATTTGTGTGTTAGTGGCAAGGCTATGACGACACAACCCGACAGACAAATTGAGTTCTTTTTGATATTTCATATTTTAGTAGTTGCTTAAATAAGCAAATTGACTATCTTTGCATTATGGACAACATTTCTTGCATACGACAACAGGCGGACATTAAACAAATAAACCGTTGCAAAGACCGAGTTTCAGAACTGAACGGTTCGTTTGACTATTTATCGAACGGACTTGAATTAGCGGGAAACAACGTAAGACTGAAAATTCTCTTTCTATTATATGAAGAAAAACGACTCTGTGTTTGTGATATGAGCGACATTCTTGGTATGACAATTTCGGCAATTTCACAACACTTGCGAAAACTCAAAGACCGAAAACTAATTGAAACCGAACGAGAAGCACAAACCATTTTTTACTCATTGACAAAAGAGTATGAAAAAATGCTGAAACCGTTTTTTAAAATACTTGACGAAAACAAAATTTTAGAAACATTATGAAAACAGACAAAAAACTAATCGGAGCAGGACTTTTAACAGCAATTGCAGCTTCATTGTGTTGTATTACTCCAGTCTTGGCTTTAGTAGCAGGAACAAGCGGACTTGCTTCTACTTTTTCTTGGCTCGAACCTTTCAGACCGT
>DAOMPZ010000129.1:0-6866 GCA_035445045.1 Crocinitomicaceae bacterium
AAATCATTGCAAACGATTAATGGCGAATTAAAGGAAGTTAAAAACTATCCCGAACTAATTCAAGACGGCGTTTTGTCCATTATGATTGGACATTTAGCGGTTATCAACAATCCAAAATACAATACCAACGGACTTCCTGCGACTTTATCGAAAACAATCGTAACGGATTTGTTACGTGACGAAATGAAATTTAACGGAATTGTTGTGACCGATGCGATGAATATGGGTGGAGTAGTGGCTGTTCCAAATTGCGAAGTGAAAGCAATTGAGGCAGGTTGTGACATTGCGTTGATGCCTGTAAATACCGACAAAGCATTTAAAGACATTTTAGCAAAATACCGTTCAACTCCTGATTTTCAAAAACAAGTAGATGCTTCCGTTAAACGAATTATCCGCTTGAAAATTTGTTTGGGAATATTGAAGTAACTTGTTAAAATCCAGTTGTTGCTCTAAGTACAAGTTTCTTTACTAAAGATTAAGACACAAAAAAAGACACCCAATCGCTGAGTGTCTTCCTTGAACCTGTAGATGTTAATAATTTATCTGTTGGTATATACTGTTTTACTCAACAAAGGTTACACTTTGCTACAAAATTTTATCTTTAAGTATCCTTTTTTGGTTTTTGAACGTTATATGAATAGAAGATGATTAACTTTGGCTTCAATTTTGATTTAACACAAACAACAATTAAAACAAATAGCGATGAAAAGAACAATTCAGATACAGAGTTTGAACACAAAAAAGACAACTCAAAAGAAAAATAAATTTGATGAGGCGCTTATCAAATTGGGAGTAAGTGAAAAGAAAAATGCGTTAGGCACGACGAATAAATCTAAAAAATCATTAAAAACGGTCTGAATTTCAGACCGTTTTTTGTTGATTTTTCTTAAAGTCGTAAATTAGAACCTTAAAAACACGAAGTAGTACCGAAGGTAAAACATAGCTGTTTTTCGGGTGTTAGCTATGTGTTTTATCGAAGATAATCTATGTAAGACTTGCTCATTAAAACCTATGTTTGTCTTCGACCTACTTCGTGGTCTATGTGGTAAAATATTTTTTGTCATGTACTAAGATAAACAGGAAAAAAATATTTTTTTGTTAAATTTTTAAACATTTGAAATAAATACTTCCTAAAATTACAACCTTTGAAACCCCAATGAAAAAATTAATGTCACATATTGTTCGCTTATTCTGCTTATCAGCAGTCTTTTTGCTTGTCAGTAATGTGACTTTTAATTCGTGGGAAATTTCAAAGAATAGTAGTTCTTCAGAGTTGATTATCGGTCATTTGAAGAAAAATAAATTCGACAACGGTCAGCATATTTCAAGCACAAACAGAGGTGCTGATATGTACAAAGACCCAACCGATGACGACGACTGTTCAACCAAATATTTGCTATTCGATTTACCGTCGTTTTTTTGCAACTTTGAATCGTATATCCTTGATCTTTATACCGATAATTTAGCGTATAATCCAAATTTCCCCCGAACCCGCTTGTGGATTCAGTATCAACACTTGTTGATATAAACTTTTTGATGAAATAATTACCCTTTTGTATTTATTCTACAAGATAAAACTGTTTGTATTAAACGTTTTGTTCGGTAATTTTTCAATCATCTAAAAACTCTTTTATCCGAAGGAGTTTATCCCAATTATCAATTATTTTATTATTTATTAGTTTTCATTTATGAGAAAAAGTTTGTCATTAGTGTGCTTTGCTGCATTACTATTGGTTATCGGCTGTGAAAATCACGAGAAACACGAAGAAGAAACAACGTTTGTCGTAACGTCGCCGATTGTAAAAGATACTGTTTTATACAAAAATTACGTGTGTCAAATTCACTCCATTCAGCACATTGAATTGCGTGCCTTGGAAAAAGGTTATTTGCAACATATTTACGTGGACGAAGGTCAATATATCAAAAAAGGGCAGTTGATGTTCAAAATTTTAGCAACAATCTATAATGCCGAAGCGCAAAAAGCGAAGGCAGAAAAAGATTTTGTAACAATCGAATACGAAACAACGAAAAAATTGGCGGATAAAAATATCGTTTCGCCAAGTGAGTTAGCCATGTCCAAGGCAAAATTAGAAAAAGCAAAAGCCGAATTGGAATTGGCAAATGCACACGTAGGTTTTACCGAAATCAGAGCGCCGTTTGACGGTTATATGGGGAAATTCAACGTGCGATTGGGAAGTATGTTAGACGAAGGCGAACTGTTGACAACCTTGTCTGATAATTCCAAAGTGTGGGTGTATTTCAACGTTCCCGAAGCGGAATATCTGAACTACAAACAGCAAAACGAAAAACTTCCACTTGTGAAATTACTCATGGCAAATAACAAAATGTTTGATAAAGAAGGTGTTATCGAAACAATCGAGGCGGATTTTAATAATGAAACGGGAAACATCGCTTTCCGAGCTACGTTTGACAATTCCAACGGTATCTTGCGCCACGGTCAAACAGGAAATGTCCTTTTGCCAACATATCTGAAAAATTCCTTGATTATTCCGCAGGCGGCAACGTTTGAGCAGTTAGACCGAAAATTCGTTTACATTGTGGACAAAGACAATGTTATTCATGCACGAGAAATTGAAATTTCAGCCGAATTGCCACAGTTATACGTTGTTTCCAAAGGCTTGAAAAAAGACGACAAAGTGCTTTTGGACGGTCTTCGCAAAGTACATAACAACCAAAAAATTAAATACACATTCAAGCGTACTGAAGATGTTCTCAACGAGATGAACGCCTTGTACGCCGAATAATTAACCTAAAAAGTAAAAGAAATGTTTAGTAAATTCATTAAACGCCCTGTATTGGCGTTATCGCTATCGTTAGCCATACTTTTTATGGGATTTTTAGCGATAAGTACACGCCCTATTTCTCAATTCCCTGAAATTGCACCACCGCAAGTAAACATATTTATTGCGTTCCCTGGTGCAAGTGCCGATGTCTTGGTCAACTCGACTTTAATTTTAATGGAACGTGCCATCAACGGTGTGCAAGGTATGCGTTACATCGTTTCCGATGCGACCAGTGCAGGCGAGGCAACGATTTCGGTTGTGTTTGAACCTGGTACAAATCCAAGTGATGCGGTTGTAAACATCAAAACTCGGATTGACCAAATTATGAATAACTTACCGTCACTCGTACAGCGTGAGGGAATTATCATTACGCCCATTCAGCCAAGTATGTTGATGTATGTGAACTTGTATAGTAAGGATAAAAATACTGATGAAAAGTTCTTATACAATTACGCAACGGTGAGTATTATTCCCGAATTGCAACGTATTTTCGGAATGGGACGTGCGCAAATTTTAGGTAGCCGTCGTTATGCCATGCGTGTTTGGTTGAAACCCGACAGAATGCGTGCCTACAACGTTTCTGTGGACGAAGTGATGAAATCCATTGACGAACAAAGCGTTATCGGTCGCCCTGGTCGTTTGGGACAAAGTTCGGGTATTGCGCCACAATCGCTGGAATACGTATTGACTTACAAAGGACGTTTTAATAAACCCGAAGAATATGAAGACATCATCATTCGGGCAAATGCGGACGGCGAGATTTTGAAATTGAAAGACGTTGCAAATGTGGAACTAGGGAGTGAATTTTTTGATATTTATTCCAACAAAGACGGCTATCCGTCCGCTTCAATCGTGTTAAAACAAAACTTTGGAAGTAACGCAAGTAAAGTTATCGAAGACACAAAAGCGAAGTTGGAAGAGTTGAAAAAGAATTTTCCCGCAGGAATGGACTACGAAATTAACTATGACGTGTCTAAATTCGTGGACGCATCAATCGAACAAGTTGTTCATACTTTGGTTGAGGCGTTTATTTTGGTAGCGTTGGTGGTTTTCCTTTTCCTTGGTGATTTGCGTTCGACACTTATTCCGATTATTGCCGTGCCTGTTTCGCTGATTGGTGCGTTTATTTTTATGTCGGCATTTGGCTTGACAATCAACTTGATAACCTTGTTTGCACTTGTCTTGGCGATTGGTATTGTGGTCGATGATGCGATTGTCGTCGTCGAGGCGGTACACGCCAAAATGGAAGAAAAACACTTGTCGCCGTACAAAGCCGTAAAAGAAGTGTTAGACGAAATTTCGGGCGCAATTATCGCCATTACTTTGGTGATGACTTCGGTGTTTATCCCGATTTCGTTCATGTCTGGACCTGTCGATGTTTTTTACCGTCAGTTTTCAATTACCATGGCAAGTTCGATTATCCTGTCGGGTGTTGTTGCCTTAACGCTTACACCTGTTTTGTGTGCGATGATTTTGAAAAATACGCACGGCAAGCCTAAAAAACGAACACCTGTGAATATGTTTATTGATTGGTTCAACCGTAATTTTGAGCGTTTGACAGGAAAATATACCTTTTTATTGACAAAAATCGTTAACCGAAAATTGATTACGTTTGTCATTTTGGCATCGTTCGGCGTGGGAATTTTCTTTATAAACAAAAAACTTCCTGCGGGATTTATCCCCAATGAAGACCAAGGAATGATTTATGCGATTGTTCAAACTCCGCCTGGAAGTACGCTTGAACGCACCAACGAAATTTCACGCCAATTACAAAAAGTAGCTGAAAAAATCGAGGGCGTTCAATCCGTAACTTCGTTAGCAGGTTACGAGGTGCTTACCGAAGGTCGTGGCTCGAATGCAGGAACGTGTATCATCAACTTAAAAGATTGGAACGACCGAAAAAATAACGTACATCAAGTTATTGAAGAATTGGAAGAAAAAACCAAGGATTTCGGGTCAGTTATAGAATTTTTTGAACCGCCTGCCGTTCCTGGTTATGGTTCTTCGGACGGTTTCTCGTTACGTCTTTTGGATAAAGGCGAAGAAACAGATTATCAAGAGTTTAGTAAAGTAAATGACGCTTTCATGGAGGGTTTGCGCAAACGCAAAGAATTGTCAGGATTGTTTACGTTTTATGCGGCAAATTATCCGCAATACGAATTGATTGTCGATAACAAAAAAGCGATGCAAAAAGGTATTTCTATCGGAAATGCTATGGAAAATCTCGATATTTTGATTGGTAGTACCTACGAACAAGGTTTTGTCCGTTTCAATAATTTCTTTAAAGTTTATACACAGTCTGCTCCCGAATACCGCAAAGACCCAGCCGATGTTTTGAACTTGTTTTTGAAAAATGACCGTGACGAAATGGTTCCGTATTCGGCATTTATGACGATGAAAAAAATGCAAGGGCCAAATGAGATTACACGTTTTAACCTTTACACGTCTTCGGCTATTCGGGGAGTTCCTGCAAATGGCTACACCACAGGCGATGCGATTAATGCCATTCGTGAAGTAGCAAAAGAATTGCCGAACGGTTACGACATCGCTTTTGAGGGCTTGACTTACACCGAGGCAGCTCGTGGAAATGAGGCAATCGTGATTTTTGGTGTCGTATTGTTGTTCGTTTACTTGGTTTTGTCGGCGCAATATGAAAGTTTCTTAATTCCGTTAGTCGTGATTTTATCGTTGCCTGTTGGGATTTGTGGTTCGTTCTTTTTACTCAAAGCAATGGGCTTGGCAAACGACATTTATGCTCAAATTGGATTGATTATGTTGGTCGGCTTACTCGGTAAAAATGCCATTTTGATTGTGGAATATGCCGTTATTCGTCATCGTGAGGGCTTGACGGTTTTTGAGGCTGCGATTGAGGGTTCAAAAATTCGTTTTAGAGCGATTTTGATGACTTCTTCTGCATTTATGGCAGGATTAGTTCCGTTGGTTAGAGCGCACGGACCAGGTTCAATTAGCAATCACACTATTGGCGCATCGGCACTTGGTGGTATGTTGTTCGGAACGCTGTTTGGCGTGCTTGTAATCCCAGGTTTGTATTATATTTTTGGTTCGTTAGCCGAAGGAAAATATTATATCCGAGACCAAGAAGACACGCCGTTGAGTGAAGATTTTGTCGGTTTTGTGGAGTCGGGAAACAAAAAACAGGGTTATTTTAAAAATATCATTAAAAAAATTGCACGTAAAAAATGAGAACAAACGTAAAATATATAGGCATTGCAGGATTGTTGATGTTTGCTGTTTTGGGGTGTAAAAGCTCCAAAACAGCCTTGCAAGATGAAACGCACAAAGAGGGTAGTGATTACATTCAATCGGCTAAAAATACGGCGTTATCAACAGATACAAACACCGTTGCTACAATTAATTGGAAACAGATTTTTACCGATGAAAAACTAATTGCATTGATTGACACAGCGTTGAAAAACAACCAAGAATTGGCAATTATGCAACAAGAAATTGCCATGTCAAACAGCGAAATCCGAGAGAAAAAAGGCGAATATTTGCCAACAGGCGGTATTGCTTTAGGTGCAGGAATGGAAAAATCGGGCGAGTTTACCCGAAATGGAGCGGTCGAAAGCCAATTAACGATTAAAGACGGTCAACATTTTCCCGAACCTTTGGGCGATTTCATGGTCGGAGCGCATTTTTCGTGGGAAATAGATATTTGGAAACGCTTGCGAAATGGTAAAAATGCGGCTGTTGCACGTTATTTAGCATCAATCGAGGGCAAAAATTTTATGGTAACACATCTTGTTTCCGAAATTTCCGAAGCGTATTACGGTTTGTTAGCGTTGGACAAACAGTTGCAAATTGTCAATGAATTTATTAAAATTCAAACGGACGTTTTGGAAGTGGTAAAGCAACAAAAAGAATCGGCGAAAGTAACGCAATTAGCCGTTAATCGTTTTGAGGCGCAACTCTTGAAAACCAAAAATTTACAGTATAGTTTAAATCAGCAAATTGTTGAAAATGAGAATAAAATCAATTTTTTGGTTGGTCGTTTTCCGCAAAAAGTCGATAGAACGCCTGTCAGTTTGGACAACGTTTTGC
>DAOMPZ010000130.1:0-6773 GCA_035445045.1 Crocinitomicaceae bacterium
GGACATCTTGCTAACACGTGATAAAACATAGCCAAAACTCACTTCGTCCAAGAAATTGACGTGTCCCATTTCGTGAAAATGACTAACTTCTTCGGCAGCTTGCACCACGGACGGCAAAATTGGGAAAATCGGTTTTTTGCTCGTTTTCATTTTTTCGTGCAAAACACTATACACATCATCAACTTTCCACATTCCTGTCGTTCCAAAAACGACAACTGCTCCGTCAATATCGTCAAATTCATTTTCGACATAATCCAATATTATTCCCAATTGTTCGGCTGTTCCTGTTGCCAAAAAATCAATCGGATTAGCAACCGAAGAACCGAGGTATAATTTAGACAATAATTCGTCTGCTTTTGCGCCTGTAATCGGTGGAACAGACATTCCGTTTTTTGTCAAAACATCGGTCAACATCACACCTGGACCACCTGCATGTGTGATAATTGCCAAGCGTTTGCCGACCAACTTCGTAATGGTAAAAATCGCCGCTACATACACCAATTCCACACGGCTGTAACAGCGGATAATCCCTGCTTTTCGGAACAACGCATTCACGGCAGTATTCGAGCCTGCTAACGAGCCTGTGTGCGAAGAAACTGCTCTTGAACCTGCCTCGGTCGAACCTGCTTTGATAGCCGCAATACGACACCCTTTTTGCGTGAGTGAACGTGCGTGTTTTAAGAAACGTTTGGGGTCGCTGATTTGTTCCATATACAGCAATTTGATACGTGAACTTGTGTTTGGGTCAAAGGTTTTGTCCCAATATTCAAGCACGTCTTCAACCGAAATTTGCGCACTGTTTCCGATTGAAAAAATATCTCGAAACTTTAATCCTCTCGGAATGGCGGCTTCCAAAATATAAACCATCGTTGCGCCCGATGCCGAAACACAATCGCAACCCATAGGGTCGTATTCTGGAATTGGCCCTGCAAAAACGCCTTTGTAATTTCCTGTAATAACACCGATACAATTTGGACCTATCAACGATGCACCTGCGTTTGTGGCAATTTTGGCACAACGTTCTTCCAACTGTTTTCCTGCTTCGCCAATTTCACTAAATCCAGCGGAAAATAGAATAAATGCTTTGCAATTTTTCTGCTCTGCTAAAATTCGCATGGTTTCTTCCACGTAATTTGCCGCAATCGCAATAATCGCTAAATCAACACGGGGCAGTTCTTCCGCTTTCGCAAAACACGGTTTTCCTTGTACTTTCGTTTCTTTGGGATTAACTCCGTAAACCGCTCCGTTAAATTGATGTGTAATTATATTGTGTAAAACTTTTCCGCCAGGTTTGGACGTATCATTCGACGCTCCGATAATGGCAATACTTTGCGGATTTAGTAATTCCTTGGTAATCATATTCTTATCTATTTTGGTTTATCTCCTAAAATGCCTCGCAAGGTAGGGATTATTTGGGAGGTAAAATATGATTAAAATCATAATACAGACAAAAGAAGAAAGACTAAAAGACGTAAGACGACGTCGTAAGCGTTTTCACACAAGTCTTTTGTCTATTATCTCACGGTCTTTTATCTAAAAAAAACTATCTTTGCCCTGTGTTCAAACACATAATAAACTAAAAAACACTAAAAAATGAATATTTTAATTACAGGCGGAGCAGGCTTTATCGGCTCACACGTTGTACGCAGATTTGTAAAACGTTATCCGAATTATACGATTGTCAATTTTGATAAATTAACGTACGCAGGAAATATTCACAACTTAGAAGACGTTGAAAATGAACCAAATTATCATTTTGTAAAAGGCGATATTTGTAGTTCAGAAGACGTTCGCAAAGCGTTTGAAACACACAACATTACACACGTTATTCACTTAGCGGCAGAATCGCACGTTGACAGGTCTATTGAAGGGCCGATGGAATTTGCCATGACGAATGTAATCGGAACATTAAACTTGTTGGAAGTCGCTCGTTATCAATGGAATGACGGAAACAATCATGTTTTTCATCATGTTTCTACAGATGAAGTTTATGGAAGTTTAGGCGAGGAAGGTTTGTTCCACGAAACAACTGCTTACGACCCACGAAGTCCGTATTCGGCATCAAAAGCATCATCTGACCATTTTGTAAATGCGTATTTTCACACGTACGGCTTACCAATAAAAATGTCGAATTGTTCTAACAATTACGGAAGTCATCATTTTCCAGAGAAGTTAATTCCGCTGATGATTTTGAACATTCTCAACAATAAAGAATTACCTGTTTACGGAAAAGGCGAAAACATTCGTGATTGGTTGTGGGTGGAAGACCACGCTTCGGCAATTGACACCATTTTTCACAAAGGAAAATTAGGAGAATCGTATAATGTTGGTGGCTTGAACGAATGGACAAACATTGATTTGGTCAACCATTTGTGCGACTTGATGGACGATAAATTAAACCGTCCAAAAGGAACAAGTAAGCAACTCATTAACTTTGTCAAAGACCGAGCAGGACACGATTTGCGTTATGCGATTGATGCGTCAAAGTTGGAAACAGAATTGGGCTGGAAACCGTCCATTACCTTTGAAGAAGGCTTGTCTAAAACCGTTGATTGGTACTTGGAAAATCAAGCGTGGGTAAAAAATGTTAGTTCAGGCGAGTATCAAGCATATTATGAGAAAATGTACGGAAAATAATTAATCGTGCAGCAAAACAGACAAATCATAACGACCAAAGACGGTTCAAAAACGATTTATTTTCCCGATATTGACGAAAATTACCATTCGCAACACGGTGCATTGCAAGAGTCCAATCATGTGTTTGTCAAAAATGGATTGGAGAACTTCCAAAATCAAGCGGAAATAACAGTTTTTGAAGTTGGTTTTGGAACAGGTTTGAATGCGTGTTTGGCGTTTGAATTTGCCGTTCAATACAAAAAAACAATTCATTACGACACGATTGAGGCTTTTCCGATTGCACTAGACGAAGTAACGGCATTAGATTATGCCTCTTTATTTTCTAATGAAAGAACAAAGGCGTTGACCGTGGAATTACACACTATTACGTGGAACGAAAAAACAACTTTTGATACGGTTTTTAATTTTACAAAATTCCAGCAAGAATTAAAAGATATTGCTTTACCAAACAATCACTACGACTGTATTTTCTTTGATGCTTTTGCACCGAACATTCAACCCGAATTATGGACAATCGACGTTTTTGAAAAACTATTTAACGCACTCAAGCCAAATGGCTTACTCGTAACGTATTGCGCCAAAGGACAAGTAAAACGGAATTTAAAATCGGTTGGTTTTACTGTTGAATGTGTCGCAGGACCACCAGGAAAACGAGAAATGACGTTAGCGTGGAAGCGTTAATTTTACTTATACGTAATCACAAAAATATCTTCATCGTCTTTTTTGAACGACTTAATTTCACGGGCATATTTTTCCAAATAACGTGTATCGTTGAGCTTGTTTAGGATTTTGCGTGTTTTGGCTAAATTAACTTGACGTTCGGCTAAATTCTTTTCGATTTTATTTAACTGAACATGATGATTGATAATCGTAATAAGGTCGTTGTCATCAATAAAAAGTGTGTAAACCGCAAAAATCGTGAATGTCAAAAGGTATTTATTTCTAAACCTCTTAACCAAACGCAAATACCATTTATCCGACTTCAATTCACTCATACGACAAAAATAGGTTAAAAATTTAATATAAACTTCAAATTAAACCGTCGCTGGGTCAAATAATTCGGAACGGCATACATTCTGTCGTTGACATCTGTCACCCATTGGTGCGAAAGTACGTTGTTAATTCCCAGTAAATTATACACTTCAAAAGACAAAATTGCATCTTTAATCCATTTTACTTTGAGCGTTCCTTTTTGGCGTTTGTTGTACAAGAAATCATACGAAATACCAAAGTCAACACGGAAATACGCTTTTTGTCGGAGCGTGTCCGCATAGCGTTGATGATTGGGCGGACCATACGGAAGTGGTGTGTTAAACATCAACGTTAGCGTTCCCGAAAGTGCTTCCAAACGTGGCATATTATCTTGAAACATAATCGCAAAATTCATCCATTGGTCGGTTGGTCGAGGAATAAAACCAGGGTAAAAAGTAGCACTATCAACAACAATTTGGTCTTCAGAGCTTCCAAAAATTATTTTTTCGCCTCCTGCATTGTAATACTCTTTGTAAAAATCGTTTTTCAAATTCTCTTTCGTGGACATCCAACCTACTTTAAAAAACGAATGTAAATCATTCAAAAACTCGCCGTTGATGTTTAAATCCAAACCATAAGCGTACGCAGTAGCATCGTTATTCGCAAAATAACGTGTGCGAACATTGTTGATTTCATACGGATTAACGTCCCACAAATATTTGTAATACGCCTCTGCGACAAACTTAAACGGTGTTTTTCTGTTCCACATATTAAACGTAAATTCACTTCCTGCCACAAAATGGAAAGACTTTTGCGATTTTACATTCAAGTTCAAACTGCCGTCAAAGGTTCTAAACTCACGGTAAAATGGCGGTTGATAATACAATCCCGATGACAATCTAAAAAGTGTATTTCTGCGCAAAATATGTCCGTTTCGAAACATAAATGAACGTGGATAGAAATATACGCCTGCTCGTGGTGTGACGTAAAATTCACGGTTTACTGCTGTGTAACCTGTACGTGACCCGATAACAAATTCAAAGCGTTTAATCGAACTTGGCAAGGTATCTTGTACAATAGCTTTATGTTTTTTATTGAGCGAATCTTTGTATGTAACTTTAATATTTACAGGATATTGTCGTTTAAAATCATCTTTTTTGTACGTGTATTGTACAAAGCCTGAAAGCCGTTGATTATTGAGAGTCAAGCGACTTTTGATAACTTCCTGCATTTTAATTTCCTTGCCGTTCGGGTCTTGTGGTAAACTGTAACCTGCCGAATCAATCATGTGCCATTCGCTTAATACATCGTGGAAATCGTCTAATTGGAAATTGACACCCCATTTTAACGCCGAACGTTGTTTTGTCCAATAACTGCCAAAATCATTTTCTTTTTCCGTAAAACGATATTCGCCATTGTGGTACACATTGTAAATCGTTGCTTTCAAATTGTTGCGTGCATGGTCAAAATAAGAACCAACACCAACCGTTGCAATGGAATCGCCAAAATTGGCTTTACTGGGGTCTTTTTCCAATAAATTGATAAAATATTGACCCAAAATGTCAAAATATTCTTGCTCATTTGTATTAAAAACAGAAGCGTAAAAATCCAATTGAAGTTTTGAATTAGCCGCATATTTCAAAGCTGTTGCGCCTGTTAGTGTGTTAAAACTCGACTTTTCTTGCCCTTCAAAATAAACGTTCAAACGGTACGAATGATTGACCGTTCCGAAGTCTGTTTGTGCGCTTTGCGGCGCAAATTTATACTGATTAGACGAATAATGTAAAAGCGTACTCCACACCAATTTATCCGTCAAATTCACATTTATCAGCGATTGAACGTCCCAATAAACAGGGTTGTAACCGCCTTTTGTTGGCAACGAATTGAGCATATAACCGTTGTTGCGGTAACGTGCGCCAAGCAAATAATTAAACCGTGAATTAACTTTATGACCGATATACGCCTCTGCACCGAGAAAAGATGCCATGACTGAACCTTGAATAGAATCGGGTTTTAAATACGTGATGTCCAAAACGGAACTCAATTTATCGCCATAATTCGACTCAAAACCGCCACCGCTGAATTTAATATTGTCAATCAAGGAACTATAAATGAAATTCAAGCCTTCTTGTTGTCCCGAACGTGTTAAAAAGGGGCGGTAAACCATAAAATCGTTTACGTAAACCAAATTTTCATCGAAATTTCCACCACGGACATTATAGTTAGAAGTCAGCTCATTGTTAGATGTAGCAACGGTTGTCAAAACTAAGGTTTTCCCAATATCGGAAGTGGCAAGCGTACCAGGTTTTAATTTGGGTAAATCATCTCGGCTACGTTCTTTACCTCGAATAACAACACCTTCTGTTACGTTTATATCGAAGATGATATCGCCGAATTTTTTGATTTCGCCTGCTTGTAAGTTTACTTTGCGAGTAAGTGAATTTTCTTCGTAAACAAAGGTTAAAATAACTTCTTGCGCTGCGAAAACTTTAAACTTGAACTTGCCGTTTGCACTTGTTTCAGCCACCAAATTGGTATCTGCTGACATAAAAATCTTCACATATTCAAGCGTTTTTCCGTTTTTACTGATACATCTTCCCTCAACCAAAGCATTTTGAGCAAGAGAAACTCCGCCAAAAAGAATAAAAAGAAGTATGATTAAAAAACGCATATTTAAAGATTGCCGTTCAAAACGCAAATAAAGGTGCAATATTATAATTTTTTTCGGACTATAAGCCAAAAAACTGTTTAAACCAAATAAAAAAACCGCTCCAAAAATGAAACGGTTTTTTGTGAGGTCTCGAGCGGATTCGAACCGCTGTACACGGTTTTGCAGACCGTTGCCTAAGCCTCTCGGCCACGAGACCATTTTTCGTGCGTGCAAAAATAGGAATAAAATCTGTTTAATCAAGTCAAATATTCAAATTTGTTATTCTTTTTTCACTTTACCCTAAAAAGAATATCAAAAATCTACTTCCTAATCAAATGGAAAAATCCGTGACCTTCATAAACTTTATCCATCAAATCTGTGATGCGATATTTGTAGAAATAAACGCCGTCCGTTGCTTTTCCGCCATCCCATTTTGCGATTGGGTCTTCTAATTTTGCCATTAAGTTACCCCAACGATTGAAAATTTCGACATAAACCGTTTTTGAATAATGTG
>DAOMPZ010000131.1:0-6742 GCA_035445045.1 Crocinitomicaceae bacterium
TGGCAAGTTTTATGCGCGATACAAATCTGCTAAATGGTATCAAGACCAAGTGCGTGATGCCGAGGCTGATGCTCGAAAATTAGGATTTAACAAAGTTTCCAAATTGAAATTAGCAGTGGCTACGAATATCCGAAATTTTGTTGTGGGTGGTGGATTTTTATTTACTATGTGTAGTGGAACAGACAGTTTTGATATCGCTCTGTCTGCTCACAACACGGACATTTGCGAATCTATGTATGACGGTGATGCAAGTGAACCGAATTACCAAAATAAATTGGATTATAACAATACGTTGGCTTTCAGAAACTTTACCATTATCAAAGACCCATTTGAATACGAATATTCCAATATCGACGGAACAAATTCGCACCGAATGCCCGAAAATCAAGATAAATTTACCTTGTTTGAATTTTCTGCAAAATGGGATATTGTCCCCACGATGTTAACGCAATGTCACACCGATATTATTGACGGTTTTATGGGACAAACGACTGACTTCAACAAGCAGTTTATCAAACCCGATGTTTTAATTTTGGGAGAAAATCAAGCGATAAATACCGCAAAATACATTCACGGAACACTCGGTGAGGGAACATGGACGTTTTATGGTGGTCACGACCCCGAAGATTACCAACACTTGGTTGGCGACCCTCCAACAGACTTGAATTTACACCCAAATTCACCTGGTTATCGCTTGATATTGAACAATATATTGTTTCCTGCGGCAAAGAAGAAAAAAAGAAAAACTTGACGAGTTAAGAGTGTAAAGTTAAGAATTCAGACCACGACTGCTGTTAGTTCAGACATGAACCTATCAAGTCGTCTTTTATCTTTTATCTTTTGTCTTTCTATCTAAAAAAACTATATTTGCTCCTGATTTAAAAATTAAAACAAGCGTGGTACATAAAATAAAGTTTGGAACAGACGGCTGGAGAGCTATTATAGCGAAAGAATATACAACAGAAAATGTAGCGAGAATTGCGTATGCTACGGCAAAATGGATGAATCAAAAATTTGAAAATCCAACCGTTGTAATTGGGCATGACTGTCGTTTTGGCGGTGCACTTTTTATGGAAACAGCCATTAAGGTTTTTCTACACGAAGGTTTAAAAGTGAGCTATCAAAATGGAATTACTTCTACACCCATGCTTTCGTTGGCAGCTAAAAACTACAATTGTAACTTAGGAATTATCTTAACGGCAAGTCACAATCCACCGTCCTACAACGGTTATAAAGTGAAAGCGCATTTTGGCGGGCCATTACAACCCGAATACATACAAGAAATTGAAGACATCATTCCAGACACGTGTCCGATTGATTACGAAAAAATTGATTTGGAAAATGCACGTGCAAACGGAACATTAAAAGAATTGCCACTTGAGCAAGATTACATCACGCATTTGACGGCAAATTTTGACATTGAAGCTATCAAAAAATCAGGTTTAAAATTCGTTTACGACGCAATGTATGGCGCAGGACAAAATGTGATGAAAAAAGTTTTTCCCGAAATCGACTTTTTACACAGTGACTACAATCCGTCTTTTATGGGGCAAGCTCCCGAACCGATTGCTAAGAATTTAAAAGAATTAGAGCAATTTTTGACAACGAAGAAAGTCGATAGCGCATTAGCAACAGACGGCGATGCGGATAGAATTGGACTTTACAACGGAAACGGCGAGTTTATTGATTCGCATCACATCATTTTGTTGTTAATTCACTATTTGGCAAAATACAAAGGAATGAGTGGAAAAGTCGTGACAGCTTTCAGTTGTACACCACGTATTGAAAAAATGGCGAAACATTACGGTTTTGAGCATCAAACGACCAAAATCGGGTTTAAAGACATTGCTAAAATCATGGTAGCCGAAGACGTTTTGTTAGGAGGCGAAGAATCGGGTGGAATTGCCGTAAAAGGGCATATTCCCGAACGTGACGGCATTTGGATGGGCTTGATTATTTGGGAATTTATGGCAAAATCAGGCAAATCATTAGACGAGTTAATCCACGAAGTTTATGAGATTGTGGGCGAATTTAAGTTTGAACGCAATGATTTACACATTACAGAAGAGCTGAAATCGAAAATCATTGAAAACTGCAAAGCAGGAAATTATAAATCATTTGGTAAATACACCGTAAAAGAAGTGAAAACCACAGACGGTTTCAAATATTTCTTCGACGACGAACGCTGGATGATGATACGCCCATCAGGAACAGAACCTGTATTGCGCACCTATGCCGAAGCACCAACATTAGAAGAAGTTAGAGAGATTTTGAAAATTACAGAGCAGACGATTTGTAATTAGAATGAATTTTACCTTAATCAAGGTAAATGCAATGTTCCGCTAACCGAATCATTGAGTGCGCCTGTAACAGATTTAAAAACATTTTTGTCTTTTTGTAAATACAATGCACCGAGAAAGCCGAAAATGATTGCCTCTTTTAAGTCGATGATTTCTTCGGACGGAATGACAATTTCTTTGGTGCAATATTGTTGCAAACGTTCGATTAAATAGGAGTTTTTTGCGCCACCACCTGTCACTAAAACTTTTTGTATATCTAATTTATTAATGGTGTCCGAAAGTTGCATCGCAATATGTTCGACAATCGTTCGGATATTGTTTTCAATTTCTTTATCGAATTTAATTAAAGGATAAAATTCCATTTCAAGCCATTCCACACCAAGCGATTTAGGATAATGTTCTTCATAATAAGGTAAGGCATTTAGCAAGCCCAACAGGAAAAAATTAATTTCGCCTGTGCGTGCCAAATCACCGTTTTTGTCGTATTTCAAACCTTTGTTTAATGCCAATTTGTTGAGTGGTAAATTTCCTGCACAAATGTCAAATGCAACAATTTTTCCATTTTCTTGAAACGAAATATTACAAAAACCACCTATATTCAAAAACGCATCAGCTCTTTCTTTAAAAAGTAAAAAATCCCCCACAGGAACAAGCGGTGCACCTTGACCGCCTAAATACACGTCTTTGGAACGAAAATCATTAATTACTTGCAAACCAGTTACAACCGCCATTTTTGTTCCACACCCAATTTGCGTTGTAAAACCTTTGTCGGGTTGATGAAAAATCGTTTGACCGTGTGATGCAATAGCCGAAATTTCATTTTTGTCGAGGTTAAATTCTTTGATAAACTGATTGACAAAATCGCCGTAAATCCCACCTAATTCGGTGTGTAATTCCGCTAATCGGCTCGCACTTAACGCAAAAGGATTTTGTAATTCGGCAACAATCGAATCGGGATAATCATACGTTTTTCCACAAAAAAGCTCAAAGGACCAACTGGTTGAACCTGATTTTGTGTACTTGCAATAACTTATGTCCACACCGTCCAAAGACGTTCCTGACATAATTCCGATGATATTATAATAACTCATAACGTTGCGATTTATATGCAAATTTAACACTCCTTGTGAAACAAATTTACACTTTATCTTGAAATATCAAAAATAAATTTTAATTTTACGACACATATAAAATATGAATTTAAAAAGTAGTAGTAAATGGATTTTGATTTAACAGAAGAGCAATTAGCGGTTAAAGCTGCGGCAAGAGATTTTGCCCAAAACGTATTAAAACCAGGCGTTATTGACAGGGATAGAGAACAACGTTTTCCTGCTGAAGAAATTAAACAGTTAGGTGAACTTGGTTTCATGGGAATTATGGTTGATCCTAAATATGGTGGTTCAGGAATGGACACAATGTCGTATGTGTTGGCAATGGAAGAAATTTCCAAAGTTGATGCCTCTGTGTCGGTTTGTATGTCTGTAAACAACTCGCTTGTTTGTTGGGGATTAGAACATTTCGGAACAGAAGAGCAAAAACAAAAATATTTAGTTCCGTTGGCGAAAGGCGAAAAAATCGGAGCGTTTTGTTTGTCTGAACCCGAGGCTGGTTCTGATGCGACTTCGCAACGTACAACAGCAGTCGATATGGGTGACCATTATTTGGTAAACGGAACAAAAAACTGGATTACGAACGGTAATTCAGCATCAATTTATTTGGTTATTGCACAAACAAATCCCGAATTGGGACACAAAGGAATTAACGCTTTAATCATCGAAAGAGAAATGGATGGTTTTATCGTTGGTGCGAAAGAAGATAAATTAGGTATCCGTGGTTCTGACACACATACGTTATTATTCAACGATGTAAAAGTTCCGAAAGAAAATAGAATTGGTGAAGACGGTTTTGGGTTCAAATTCGCTATGCAAACTTTGAGCGGTGGACGTATCGGAATTGCGTCACAAGCGTTGGGAATTGCAGCAGGAGCATTTGAATTAGCAACAGCATATTCCAAAGAACGTAAAGCATTCGGGAAACCAATTTGCGAACACCAAGCAATTGCATTCAAATTAGCAGACATGGCGACTGAAATTCAAGCAGCTCGTTATTTAGTTTACGCTGCAGCAATGGACAAAGAAAACCACAGAAACTTTGACCAATCAAGTGCTATGGCTAAATTATATGCTTCAAAAGTAGCGATGGATACAACCGTTGAGGCTGTTCAAATTCACGGTGGTTACGGTTACGTGAAAGAATACCACGTAGAGCGTTTGATGCGTGATGCGAAAATTACACAAATCTATGAAGGAACATCTGAAGTTCAGAAAATTGTGATTTCAAGAGGTGTATTGAAAGGTTAATTTTTCAGATATTTATAAATTTAAAAAGCTCCAAATTGGAGCTTTTTTTGTTGGCTATTTTTACCCATGTATCGTTTCTTTATTTCCATAATTGCGAATAATTTCGTCTTCGTATGCTAACCATTCTTTCCAGCGTTCGTTGACCTTTTCGGCATTGCCATATTGACGGGCAAAATTTAAAAATACAGTATAGTGATTGGCTTCTGAAATCATTAATTCGTGGTAAAATTTAGACAATTCAGCATCGTCAACATTTTCGCTAAGAACCCGAAAACGCTCGCAACTTCGTGCTTCGATGAGTGCTGCAAACAGCAAGCGGTCGGTTAAGGCTTGTTCTCGACTTCCGTCTTTTTTCAAAAAGCGAAAAAGTTCGCCCACATAATCATCTTTGCGTTCACGGTTGAGTTCCAAACCTCTTTTTTTGATAATGTCATGAACCATTACGCTGTGTTCGGTTTCTTCTTGCGCTATTCTTAACATTTCCGTGACTAAATCTTCTTTCTCGGAATTAAGCACGATTAACATCATAGCGTTCGATGCGGCCTTGTGTTCGCACCAAAAATGGTCTGATAAAATTTCTTGGATATTCGATTGGCATAATTCAACCCAACGTGGGTCTGTTCGTAATTTTAATCCTAACATTCTGATTTTTTTTAACAAAATTACTACATTTATTGAGAATTTTGATACCTTTACGGTTGTCAGCCTAAAATAAATGTATATGAAACTACTGATAAAAAGCATCATTTTGACAGTTAATTTACTGATTGTCAACGTTGTAACTTCACAAGAAATTCATCATTCTCATTCGCCACATCATGGATTTACCGAAAATAAGGGGCAATGGGAAAAGCCGATTTTGTTTCAATCGAAGTTTTCGGGCGGAAATATGTGGATACAGCAAAATAAATTTGTCTTCCATTTACAAGATTTCAGCGAAATGCACGCCGCACATTTAGGTAAAGACGTTCCGCAAGGCGTTAAAAACAAGCAAGATGTTGTGCATTTTAATTTTTTAAACTCGAATACGGTAGCAAAAATTGAAAAATCTGGAAAATCTGATTTTTATTACAATTATTTCATCGGTAACGACAAAAACAAGTGGGCATCAAATGTTCGGAGCTACTCAGAAGCGATTTTGCGCAATTTTTACAACGGAATTGATTTGAAATTAATCGAAAAAGAATTGGCGTTGAAGTACGAATTTCACGTCAAACCAAACGTTGACCCCAATCAAATTAAAATTAACATTGCAGGAGCTAAAAAAATCTTTATTGATGCCAAAGGAAAATTAAATGTCGAAACCAAAGCAGGGACGGTGATTGAAGAAAAACCGTATGCTTACCAAGTGAAAAATGGAAAAATCGTTGAAATTCCGTGTACATTCTCACTAACAGATTCTACGGTAACGTTTAAATTAGGTGCTTACACGAAGAACTTAGAATTAATCATCGATCCAACGTTGATTTTTGCCACATACAGCGGTTCAGTAACGGATAATTTCGGAATGACGGCAACATTTGGGCAGGATGGAACGGCATTTTCGGGCGGAACGGTTTACGGAAATCAATATCCGACACCTGATAATAGTGCGTATCATGTAAGTTCTAATTTTACCGTAAATGAAGGTGGATACGGAATTACAGACGTGTTTGTTTCCAAATATTCTGTGGACGGTTCAACGATGTTATGGACGACATTTTTAGGTGGTGGAAACAACAATCAAGGCACGGAAACGGTTCACAGTTTAATCACGGATAAAAACAATAATTTATATTTATTCGGCGCAACATCAAGTACCGATTTTCCAATCGTAAATGGCTATCAAACAACGCACGCAGGTGGAACAAATGGCTCTCAGTTTTATTACAACGGCGTTTATTACAGTACGGGTATGGATATTTATGTATCCAAAATTTCGGCTGATGGGCACAATTTATTAGGTTCTACATTTATGGGTGGTTCAGGAAATGACGGTGTAAATTATAAATTATCGTCTGGAAATTACGGTTCTTACGTCGCTTACGACTCACTTACAGTTAATTATGGAGATACATTTCGGGGTGAAATTATGCTTGATCA
>DAOMPZ010000132.1:0-6706 GCA_035445045.1 Crocinitomicaceae bacterium
ATCTATGGATTTAAGTTCGTTTGCTTTTTTAACTGTTGTTGAACCTGTTATCTTTCTATTTACCAAAGACGGTTCGGCATCGGCACTGTACAAAAACGCAGGAACGTTCAATGCTTTATTAATGGTGTTAATGGAGTCAATCCACGTTTTGAATTGTTCTTTTGTTCCGTTTAACATCAAAATTCCACCGATTTTACGCTCCCTAACCAAACGGAAAATGACATCAGTCGGTTGACCTAATCTTCCCATGGCAGGCATGATTGTTTGCGCAACTTTGGAGGTATCGTCTAATTTCGCAAAATAAGCATCGACTTTTTGGTCTAAAAATTTATTATCGGAATAAAAATGTTTGAGCGTAAAATTTGTGTCAACAAACGGTTCTTCGACTTTTTGCACCGTTATTGGCGCAGGATTACCTTGCGAACACGCCGTAAAACTCGCTAAAAAAATCGGGAGTGTTAAAATTAATTTTTTCATCATTTTCTAATTATTTGAATGGTTGAATCTAAACCTATTTTTAAAACTTGTGACGGTGTTTTACACACCTCTTTTGTGCGTTCCAACAGAATTTCATCTACTTTTGATTTTAATTCTTCGGAAATATCGTCAAAACACGTTGGACTTGGTTCGCCCGAAAAATTAGCCGAAGTCGAAACAATTGGACGTTTCAATTTCTGAATAATTTTTTTGCAAATTGGGTCATTAGTCACACGTATGCCGACAGAACCGTCTTCTGCCTGAACGTGTGCTGACAAATTGCGTACCGAAGGATAAATAATCGTCAAAGGCGAAACGGCATAATCAATTAATTCGTAGCACACAGGCGCAAAATCAGTCGTATATCTTTCCAACATCTGAATGCTATCCACCAAAACGATAAAACTTTTATCCGAACCTCTCTGTTTCAAATCTATTAGACGTTTACACGCCTCGTCATTGGTTGCATCGCAACCCAAGCCCCAAATAGTGTCGGTCGGATAAAGAATAATGCCGCCGTTTTCAAGTGTTTTAATTATCGTTTCCATTGTCTAATAAATCGGGTCTTCGTTGTTTGGTGCGCTCTAACGCCTTTTCTTCTCGGTATTTTTCTATCTTTTTAAAGTCGCCCGAAAGCAAAACATCAGGAACTCGCAAACCGTTAAATTCGGGCGGTCGTGTGTAAACAGGTGGCGAAAGTAAATTGTCTTGAAAACTGTCCGACAACGCACTTGTTTCGTCTGTCAAAACACCTGGAATTAAACGCACAATCGAATCTGCAAGAACGGCTGCCGCTAATTCTCCACCTGACAAAACATACGAACCAATCGAAATTTCTCGGGTAATGTACAACTCACGAATACGCTCATCAACACCTTTGTAATGTCCGCATAAAATCAGTATGTTTTCAAACATACTCATCTGATTGCTAATCGCTTGGTCTAAAACTTCGCCATCGGGTGTCATGTAAATAATTTCATCGTACGTCCGTTCGGATTTTAATTTTTCAATCAACGTCGCTATCGGTTCGCACATCATCACCATTCCTGCACCGCCACCGTATTGGTAATCATCAACATCACGGCGTTTGCCCAATCCGTATTCACGAATGTTGTGAATGTGAATTTCGCACAGTCCTTTTTGTTGCGCTCGATGAACGATTGACGCACTAAAAGGCCCTGCTAATAATTCAGGCAAAACAGTTAAAATATCTATTCGCATACGGCAAAATTAACGTTTAACCGTATGAAATAATCGGAGAGCAAAATATTTTTCTATTATTGAAGTGTTGATAACTTGGTTTTAAGATGAAAGACATTAGACAAAAGACATAAGACAGATTTTCGGGAAGCCCAATTTCCCATTTTCAACTTTCAATTCTCTGTGTAACTCGGTGCCTTTTCGGTGTCCTCTGTGGTTAAAAAAGATGAAAGACAGATTTTCGGGAACCAAAATTTCGTCCTACTGTCATAAAATCACAAGGTCATAATGTCGTAATGTCAAAAAAAATAATTATCTTAGCACTTTAAAAACCCTAATCATGAGAAAATTCAGTAATCTAATTTTGTTGCTTGTTATTTTGACTTCGTTTCAAAAATCAACAGGAATTATCGTCAATAAAGACGAGGCTAAAAAGGCATTTGAATTGCTGACAGATATTCGTGCCAATCCACAGAAATACTATCAAGAATACAAATTCCCGAAAAGCACAAAGCCTTCAACGGTCGTCTTGCAATGGAACGAAACACTTGCAAAAGTTGCCGAAGAAAAAGCCTACGACATGGCAAAACGCAACTATTTTAGTCATACTTCACCTGACAAAGAGGGAATTAACTATCAGATTAACAAAGCGGGCTACAACATTGTTGAAAGTTGGTATAAACCCAAATCACAGAATTTTTTTGAATCTCTTTACGCAGGTACAGGAAAAGACAATGCCGAAGCAGGTTTAAAAACCTTAATCATTGATGAGGGCATAAGTTCCAAAGGTCATCGTGTTCATTTATTGGGATTAGACGAATGGAATCGCAGTTTAACCGACATCGGAATTGGCATTGTCCACAGTTCGCAAAGTAAATACGGAACGTATATGTGCGTGATTATTGCGAAACATGATTGGTAGATATGTGACAGACATAAGACAAAAGACCTTAGACAAAAGATTTTTGAAAATCGTCTTTTGTCTATAATCTGATGTCTTTCCGTCTAAAAACACTACCTTTGCAACCAAACAATAATTCATGAGTCAAATTAGTTGGGAAACCATTAAAGAATATCAAGATATAACGTTCAAACAATGCAATGGCGTTGCGAGAATAGCGTTTAACCGCCCCGAAGTGCGTAATGCGTTCAGACCCGAAACGGTGGACGAATTGTTAAATGCGTTGATTATTGCGCACGAATCACAAGAAATCGGAGTGGTGTTAATTAGTGCCGAAGGACCATCACCAAAAGACGGAATTTGGTCTTTTTGTTCAGGCGGTGATCAACGTGTTAGAGCTAAAAGAGGTTATCAAGGCACGAACGGAACGATGCGTTTTAACATTTTAGACGTGCAACGTCAAATTCGTTTTATGAACAAAGTGGTCATTGCCGTTGTTCCAGGCTGGGCTGTTGGTGGCGGACACAGCTTACACGTTGTTTGCGATTTGACTTTGGCGAGCAAAGAACACGCTATTTTCAAACAAACAGACGTTGATGTAGCAAGCGTTGACGGAGGTTTTGGTTCGGCATATTTAGCACGTCAAGTTGGTCAAAAACGAGCAAGAGAGATTTTCTTTTTGGGTAATTCTTATTCGGCACAAGAGGCCTTTGAAATGGGAATGGTCAACGCTGTTGTTCCACACGCACAGTTGGAAGAAACGGCCTATCATTGGGCGCAAGAAATTTTGACGAAAAGTCCGACAGCGGTTAAAATGGCAAAATTTGCTTTCAACTTAATCGACGACGGATTAGTCGGACAACAAGTCTATGCAGGCGAGGCAACACGTTTGATTTACATGACCGAAGAAGCGGAAGAAGGGCGCAATGCGTTCTTAGAAAAACGAACGAGAGATTTTAGTAAATTTCCTAAATTTCCTTAATTTTTAAATCAATACATCATGCCAAAAGCAACCATAGCAGATAGCACACGCAAAGAAATTCACGATGTTTTGGAAAATTCAGTTCCTGTAAAAGAATTTTTAGGACTGAACATCAATGAAATTATTGTGGAAACCATTAAAATCGGCATCAACATTTTGATTGCAGGTCTGATTATTTTTGTCGGATTTTGGTTAGCTAAATTAGCCTCCAAAGCCATTACCCGAATTATGAACCGCCGAAATGCCGATGCGGGACTGATTTCGTTTTTGTCGAGTGGTGCATCGTTAGCGATTAAAGTGCTGATTATCATTACGGCTATCAACCAAATGGGCATACAAACGACTTCTTTTATTGCCGTTTTGGGTGCTGCTGGACTTGCAGTTGGTATGGCGTTGCAAGGAACGTTGTCGAATTTGGCAGGTGGCGTTTTGATTTTGTCGCTCAAGCCTTTTAAGGTTGGCGAATCTATCCAAGTACAAGGAATTTCGGGCGTTGTCACTCAGATTTTCATCTTCAACACCGTATTGAGAACTTCGGACAATAAAGAAATAACCATTCCGAACAGTAAAATTTCCAATGAAAATATTACCAATCTTTCACGTTTAAAACTCCGAAGAATTGAAACGCATGTCAAACTTAATTTTGGGGAAAACATCGAACTTTTTTCTGAAATTGCCCTAAAAATTATGAACGAAGACAAACGCATACACCAAAAACCCGATGCTCCAACCGTAGTCATTGAGTCAATTTCGGAAGGAGCGTTGGTTTTTCTTATTCAAGCATGGACAGACACGGCAATTAATTCAGCCGTGCTTTTTGACTTAAACAAACGTTTGTACGAAGAAATTAACAAAGCAGGAATTTTATTTCCGCAGACATCGTTTGACGTAAAATTACAAAAACCTGACTAATCGTTTAACCTGAAATTTAGCACCCATGCACCCGATCAATCAACACCCTGTAATCGAATTTTACAAGCACAACAACGAGTTTGGGCGTACTATCGGTATGACCTTTGAATTGTTAGAACCAGGGCAAGTGGTTTACAAAATGAAAGTCGAAAAACCAATTTTAGCGCAACCTTTTGCGGCACATGGCGGAGCTATTTCTGCGATGTTAGATGCAACACTTGGTGTGGCGGCATTGAGTATGGTTTGCGAAGAAAATCAAGTGGTTTCGACCGTGGAATTAAGCACTAATTTTTTAAAACCTGCCTGCACAGGCGACGAATTGACAGGCACAGCGGAACTCATTCACAAAGGAAAACGTCTGTTGTATTTTGAAGGAAAAATCCGCAACCAACACGGCGAAATTATTGCCGCAGGAAAAGGAACGTTCAACGCCTACCCGATTGCCAAAGCTATGGAAAAATTTGCGTAAAATATCCGTAGTTGAATAGTGGTCACAAAATCACACATCGAACTATCTAATTAAATTTGAGTTATGTAACTAAAGTAGCTGTGTAGCTAAAATAAACTTTAGAACTTTGCACTATTAAAATTTAACAAAGATAAGATTATGAAAAAGAACATGGGAACAATAGACAAGGCAATTCGAGTGAGTATCGCTGTGTTAATTGGTGTTTTGTATTTCACAAATGTCCTTTCAGGAACATTGGCAATCATTTTAGGAGTTTTAGCAGGAATTTTTGTGCTAACTTCATTCATGAGTTTTTGCCCTTTGTATTTGCCGTTTAATATCAACACATTCAAAAGTAAAAAATAATGAAAACAGTATCTTTAATTTTTATGCTTACACTTTTGATTTCATCGTGTACAGCACAGAATACAGAACATTACAAAGTTTTGAATACAAAAGAATATCAACAGGTACTAACAAAAAATAAAAGTATTCAATTGGTAGATGTACGTACACCAGAAGAATTTGCCGAAGGGCATCTTGAAAATGCAGTGAATATAAACATCAACAGTAGTAACTTTGCCAAGCAAGTCGAAAAATTAGATAAAAGCAAACCTGTTTACATTTATTGTCGAAGTGGCGGACGAAGTAGAACAGCAGGTGCAACACTCGAAAAAATGGGCTTTAAAGAAATCTATGATTTAAAAGGCGGTATTCTTTACTGGGACGGAAAAATTGTAAAATAACCGTGATAAAAGACAAGCTTGCAGGTATCGCATTAGCATTAACCGTGATGCTTTTTGCAAAATTTATTTCGGGATATATCCCTATGTTGGGAACGACCTTGTTAGCATTAATAATTGGGGTTCTTGTACGACAATTTATCAGTCAATTTTCACTGTTTTCAAACGGTGTCAATTGGAGTGAAAAATACATTTTAGAAACGGCAATTGTCTTTATTGGGTTTGGATTTGAAATAACTAAATTTTCGGAAATTGGCGGATCAACCTTACTGATGATTTTCGGTAGCATTGTTGCGATTATGTTGTTATCACTGACTTTAAGTCGCTTTTTTCACAAAAAAGAAAACAAATTATATTGGCTTTTAGGCGCAGGAAGTGCGATTTGTGGTTCGTCCGCTATCGGTGCTACTGCGCCTTTAATTCAAGCGAAAGAAGAGGAAGTAGGTGTTTCAATGACGGTTATTAACGTGTTAGGATTATTGGGAATGCTTTTGTTGCCGTTAATAGCTACCGCACTTCATTTTTCCAATTTAGATACGGGGATTTTCATCGGAAGCATTCTGCAATCGGTTGGACACGTCGTAGGAACAGGATTTTCTATTAATGAAGAGGTCGGACAAATATCAACCGTTGTTAAACTGGGGCGAGTGGCTTTTTTAATTCCTTTTCTTTTAATTGTATATTTTTTGTTCCGCAAGCGAAGTGACGGCAGTAGAATGAAATTCCCCATTTTTATCCTTTTCTTTTTAATAGCTGTACTCGTTTCACAAACAGGGATTTTTAGCGGAAATACGATAAAATTTATCTCCAAATCGGGAGATACCTTACTGAATATCGGAATGGCAGCCATTGGATTAAAAATCAACGTGAAAACGCTTTGGAAAATAAGCGGAAAAGCATTTTTGGCAGGTTCAATCATTTTTGCTTTCCAGATTGTCCTGTTTGCATTGTTTATTTTGATGCGCTAATTGAATTCCCTGGTCGTGGGCAGGTCAAACGCATTAAAAGTTAAAACAAATACTTTTGTTGAATTTAACGTTTAA
>DAOMPZ010000133.1:0-6691 GCA_035445045.1 Crocinitomicaceae bacterium
AACATCGAATTTTGGAAAAACGAGGCACGTCACTATTTGGCAGTTGAAAAGAAAGCGCACGCAGAAGGTGGCGTTATCAGCCACATGGGATTAATTCGCCGCCCTGTTGATAAACGTGAAAATTACATCAAACGCTGTATGGGCGTTCCCAATGACGAATTGGAAATTATTAATTCGGTGGTTTACATCAACGGAAAACCTGCGCAGGTTGCACCGTATCAAAATTTGCAATACACCGTTGAAAATCCAGAGGAGTTGCTTATGGGGATTTCTCAAAATAAGTTTGATAATCAAATGTATGAGTCTTTTGGTTTGGAACGAAGTCGTGGGGATTATTACGGAACAAATGACGGTAAAATACAGATGAATTTGACCAAAGAAGAGTTGAAACATTTGCAAACGGTTTATCCGAAAGTTCAGTTTAAATTAGTAATTGACTCAACGTATGCAATGAGATACGAAGCTCCTAAAAATGAGTATCCTGCAATGCAACAAATTGATAATTTGCGTTTATTCCCGAATGACATTAACCACAACAATACGGTAACAAATTTCGAGAAAATTAAAATTCCTGCAAAAGGCGCAACCGTGACGTTGACCAAACAAAACATCGCTTTGTATCGTCGTATTATCACAGCGTACGAACAACATAAATTAGTTGAAAAAGCAGACGGATTTTACATTGACGGCAAGAAAACTGATAAATACACATTCGCCATGGATTATTATTGGATGATGGGTGACAACCGCTACAATTCGGCAGATTCACGTTTTTGGGGCTTTGTTCCCGAAGACCACATTGTCGGAAAAGCCTCGTTGGTATGGTATTCTAATAGCGGTGTTCCAGAAATAGGAGTGCGCTGGGAACGTATTTTTAAGTTGATTAAGTAGGGGGTATTTTTCGGGGAGTTTAATATCTAAGCCAAAAATTTTTTGGTTTGAAGAGAACTATATTTGTATAGAAATACTAAGATGTTTTTTTATTGTGTATAATCAATAAAAGTGTAATTTTAATCATTTTTATAATGTATAGTCAATAAATACCTTGTTACATTGGATAGTTTTAGTTCGGGTACAAATTATAAAGGCATTGAACAAATCCATTTGCGGGAGTTTTTAAAACAAACGGAGTTTTAATTTTATTTTCAATTCACTAAAAAAACATTACTTTTGGTGAATATATTCACTAAAAAACATTACTTTTGGTGAATTAAAATAATTTTATGGTAAATCGTATTTTAAAAAATAGAATTTATAGGTCACTATTCAAAGGAAAAACAATAGTACTTATTGGAGCAAGACAAGTTGGGAAATCAACATTGGTTCAGGAAATGTTGCAAGGAAAAGACTTTTTGTTCTTAGATGGTGACGATCCGCTAGTTCGGGAACGATTGACCAATCCGAATACCAAAGAAATTGAGACGATTATAGGTAATTCTGAAATTGTTTTTATAGACGAAGCGCAACGGATTGAAAACATTGGACTTACTGCCAAAATTATTCACGACCAATTCAAAAATGTACAATTGATTATGAGTGGTTCATCGGCTTTTGAGCTACGAAATCATACTAACGAATCGCTTACAGGAAGAAAGTTTGAGTATTTTTTGTACCCCATTTCGTATGAAGAATATGAAGATTCTGTTGGTTATTTAGATGCAGAAAGAGATTTGGGAAATCGTTTGATTTATGGGTTTTATCCTGATGTTATCAATAACAAAGGTGAAGAAAGAATTGTATTGAACGAGATTACTCAAAGTTATTTGTTTAAGGATATTTTGGCTTTTGGCAATATCAAAAAACCAGAAATTTTAGAAAAAATTCTTCAAGCATTGGCTTTTCAGGTTGGTAATGAAGTCAGTTATAATGAAATAGCTCAACTAACTGGTGTCGATAAAAATACGGTTGCAAATTATATTTATTTATTGGAACTTTCGTATATTGTTTTCCCGATAACGTCGTTTAGTCGCAATCTTCGAAATGAAATAAAAACTAATCGTAAAATTTATTTTTATGACAACGGTGTTCGTAATGCGTTGATACAGAATTTTAATCCACTGAATTTACGAAATGATGTAGGTGCATTGTGGGAGAATTTTCTAATGTCTGAACGATTAAAACGAAATCATTATCATCGCTATTTTTGTAATAGCTATTTTTGGCGAACCAAACAGCAACAAGAAATTGATTATGTAGAAGAAACAGACGGAAAAATTAGTGGTTTTGAATTCAAATGGAACCCCAAAGCAAAGGCGAAAATCCCTGCAAATTTTGTTAAAACGTATAATGCAGAAGTTGAGATTATTTCAAAAGAAAATTTTAGAAATTTTGTCAGGGAATAATTACAAAAAATATCTTGTTACATTGGATAGTTTTAGTTCGGGTACAAATTATAAAGGCATTGAACAAATCCATTTGCGGGAGTTTTTAAAACAAACGGAGTTTTAATTAGTGTAAAAATTTAAGAAAACAATACACTAATCAAAATAAAATCCTATTTTTACACACAAATAAAAATGTTAATGAACTAAAAAACGAAATTAATATATAAATAATTAGCGTTGCTAACGGTTTCTCTCATCATAAAATCACCAGTTTTAAGCACAGAGAGAAACAGTACGAGTGATGCGCCTGAAAAGGCGTGTCCTTTGCTGTTTTTCAATTCTGTGCGGGTGTTTGGTGATACCTTTGATGAAAAGAAATTAAGCAAAGTGACACGCTTATTTTTTTGCTGAATAAAACAGGCGCATGAATAGACAAAATACATATTACAAGCATTTCCCCAAAGTTCCTCCTTGATTAATAATTCACGAGTGTTTTTACGCTTGTGAAAATTACTATTGACAAAAATGGAGTTGAAACCATTTGAAAAAACAAGGCGAAACCCGAAAAGCCTAATGAGTAGGGAATTGAAATTTTTAAAAAAAGAGAATTATGAAAAAAATTATTTTCACGGCTGTTTTTGGTATCTTAAACAGCGTAGCATTTGGGCAAGATTATAAGAGCCTAAAAATCGTAAACAGTAACAATGACGTTATTGTTTTAAAAACGCAAATCACTTCAAAAGAGGAAACGAGTGATTATTTTATAAATCGTTTATCGGCAACAATACAATCTAAAGAGTTTACCTTTGAGATTGATAAAGTCGAGGAGTATCAATACTATGTGCCAGATGCTATTAACGGCGAGTTTCACTATAATAAACCAACTGTCAAAATATCATTTGAGAACAATTCCTTAATTTTTGACATGGATAGTGTTAATTTCATGGACATTTACAATTTTGCCCCAATCATTCAAGCATTAGCGGTTAAAAACATCGAAATAAATAGCAATATTTACCCAAATCCTGCTAACACGATTTTAAACATTTCCTTTGAAAGTGCCGACCCGATTTCCATTTCCATTACAACCCTAAACGGACAAACGGTTTATCAAACCTACACAAACGCTTTTCAACAAATTGACATTTCAAATTTCATAGCAGGTGTATATTTTGTAAATGTTGGTGGGAATGTGTATAAGGTTGTGAAGGAATGATTTGAGGGGAATGAATAGTTTAAAAACAATAAGTAAGTAGAAAATTATGGAAGAAAAAAGTAAAGATAAATTATTACTAACACTGCACGAACAGTTTAGTACAAATCAAAATGATACAAGCAGTAGATTTGTAACATTATTTATAGGATTACTCATTCTATTTGGGGCGTATGGCATTAGTTATGGTATTGCCACAGGAATAATTGAATGGAGTAGCATTACAACAGTAGAGCCGAATGCGGTTTTAATGCTTGCTATTGTTGTTGCTGTTGTTTTGACTTTTTTAATTGTTCTTCAAATATACATGGGTTATCAACATCGTAGAGACCAATTAATAAATGATAAGATAAGAAAAAAATGTATTGAATCTGATGATGAATATGAATATTTCTTTAATGGATATTCGGGGAAAGGCAAAAAGAGGTGGAATTATATGCCCGATTACATATTGATTTACATAGTTTTTTTGTCTGTATGTAAAATACTATTATTAATATCTGTTCTTTTTTTAAAGAAGAATAATTTACCTAAATTGAATGGATGCTTTTTTTGGGCTACGCTTATCATTTGTATCGCTGGATTTTTTATAATATACTTTTCTTTAAGAGGGTATTATAAAAAATACAAAGCGTTTTCTATTAAAAGTGTTGTAAATGAAATTACTACGATTTGTAATAAAATCATAAAAGAACTAAAAAAGCAAACACGTTTAGTTTCTGATACAGAGAACGAAATAAAGCTCATCATTGAAAAAATTAAAGAGTTAAAAAATCAAACTATTCAAGAAAGTATTTTTAAAGATATTTTGAAACATCTAATAGAAATTGATGATTTAATAGAGAAAAATCAACTTAATAAAGAGTTTGATAAAGTATTGAAAAAAATAGACATCATAATACATCAATTATCTAAAAAATAAACAACCATGAAAAAAATAATTTTAATTTTAGTATTGGCATTTTTTAGCCAAACAGTAAAATCCCAAACAGCGTCGTATGTTATTTCGGGAAATAATATTGTAACTACGATTACTGCTTGCAATAATGGTAGTTATGCTTTGCTCTTTTTTGACGAGGCAGGTAATCAAGTTGCATCCGTAGGAAATAATTATCCACAGCAGCCATCAAATCAACCATTTACATTTACGTTACCTATCCCTAGTGGGCTTGGGTGTAATGGAAGTGTAAAAGTACAAACAAAGTGTAATGGAACATTTGTTAATCATAACATGGGAGTTTTTCGACCATTTTACTTTACATGGGGAGGTTGGCAAAACAATCCTATTTGCAGTGGAACAGCTCTTAATATTTCATTAGCAACAGCAACAAATATTCCTTCTACTATTCAATGGAAAGCAGACAACGATAATAATGTTACAGGTGAAAGTTGGATGTCTTGGAAAACGGGGAATATTAATGATGTCTTAGTAAATACCACCTCAACCGCCCAATCAGTATCCTACAATATGACAGCAACTACAAACCATTATGGCGTTTCGTGTAGTAGCATTAGTTCGTATAATAGTGTTGGTGTTCACCCATCAAATCCTACTCCGCCCACGGTTAGTGTATATCAAGGCGATACAGCTCTTTGTACAGGGAAGTCGGCAAAATTATATCACAGTGTTGCAACTAATGTTGGTTATAACACGCCACTAACATGGAGTAATGGTTCAACCTCAAATCCTTTAACAGTTAATCAAATAGGAAGTTATTCTGTTTCAGCTACAAATGCTTGTGGCACTTTCACCTCAAACGTTGTAAATGTTGTTCCTGTGAACTTGCAAGTAAATGCTACCGCCTCCAATTCTTCTATTTTATGTGGGCAAACAACCACGCTAACGGCAAACGTATCGAGCGCATCTAATATTTCTTATTCATGGTTGCCAAGCAATTCGTTAACTGGAACAACCACGGCTACACCAACCGCAAAACCAACAAGTACCACAACTTATAACGTTACAGTCCAAACGCCAAACGGTTGTACTGCCTACGATACTATTACTATTACGGTAAATCCTGCACATCAAGTCAATGTATCGGCAACCAAAACAGCTATTATGTGTGGCGATAGTACGCAACTACAAGCATCGGTAACAGGCAACGTGTCAAATGTTAATTATTCGTGGTTGCCTTATTCGTCATCTGTTATCACAGGTGCAAATACGGCTACACCAATCGCAACACCCAAAAGCACCACTTCGTATATCGTTTCGGCATCTACGTCAGACGGTTGTATTGCTAAAGACACTATTGTCATAACAGTCAATCCTTATCAAGTAAATGCCTCGGCAACGAAAACGTTAATTTCGTGTGGCGGTTCTACTGAATTACACGCAACAAGCAATAATTCAAATGCTGTGTATTCTTGGTCGCCAAGTAGTTCGCTAACAAACGCAAACACAGCCAATCCAGCGGCATCGCCAACAAGTACCACAACCTACACCGTTTCAAGTTCTGTTACAGGCTGTGGTACAGCAACAGACAACATTACAATAACTGTCGACGCATATACACCGCAACTATTTACGCACACCACAAACGAACTCACGGCAACATTTACCAACACTGAAGAAAACGCCGTTTCCTACGCATGGAATTTTGGCGATGGCAACACCAGCACAAGCGAAAACCCAACACATACCTACGCCACAGACGGAACATACAACGTGTGTCTTACGCTAACAAATACGTGTAGCGAAACAGAAACGGTGTGTGCTAATGTTACGGTAACAAAAGAAGTTGGAGTTCAAAACATCGCAGCGCAAGCAACGTGGAGTGTTTATCCAAACCCAACAAACAGCACATTCACGGTTGCTAATGCACCAAACGGAGCGAGCTTGTCAATCACAGACCTTTCAGGCAAAACGGTTTACACAAGTCGTATCGTTTCCGAGCAAACAAGCATCGAAACATTCACGAGCGGTATTTACTTTGTAAATGTTATGTTTGAGGGTGTTACAACTATGCACAAGGTTGTTGTAACGAAGTAATAATTTGTTTTATATCAATGTAGAGAGGCGTGTGAAAACACGCCCTTTTATGTTTCTAATGGATTTTTTCGGCTAAAGCCAATAGAGGAATATCAATTGCCACAGGCTTAAGCCTGTGGCAATTGAAACATCAATAGGAATATGGTTTTAACCCATTCC
>DAOMPZ010000134.1:0-3914 GCA_035445045.1 Crocinitomicaceae bacterium
GGTGTTGGCGCAACCAAACGACTTTCTGCTGTTCGCTGGGGTGTGACCATCAATTTACTATGGGCATGGGTGTTGACCATTCCTGTTAGTGCTGCCGTAGCGGCATTGACGTATTACGCAATTACGTGGTTTAATTAATCAAAAAATTAATTTTAATCAGCGAAAAGTATCGTTCAATCAATTTTAGTAAGTTTATTATTTCTGTTGAAAAATAAATTCTTACATTTGAACCGTCAGTTTATTTCCTGAAAATAGTTGTGTATTACTTTTAAATGATTATTTTAGCGGAACTTTTTTAAAAAAATAAAAAATAATTCGATTATGAAGAAGTTGTATTTTTACATTTTAGCGACAATTTTAGTAACAACGTTTACTACTAAATCTTGGGCGCAAGAAGGCTTTAGATGTGGTCATGATGAATACATGAAACAAATGTGGTCAGAAAATCCTCAAATGAAGGAAGACTACAAAAAGCTATTTGAAAACTCAAAGAAAGTTGTGAATGACGGTTTTCAATCGAAAACAGTTTTCACGATTCCTGTAGTTTTTCACATTATCCATGAAAATGGTACGGAAAACATTTCAGATGCGCAGGTATATGACCAAATGGACATATTAAACAGAGATTTCGCTTTGTTGAATACCGATATTTCTCAAGCTGTTGCAGGTTTTGATACCATTGCAGGAGCTGCTGGAATTGAATTCAAATTAGCTGCTCTTGACCCATGGGGAAATTGTACAAATGGTATTGAACACATTTATTCACACGAAACAAACATTGGTGATGATTATTCTAAATTACATCAGTGGCCTCGTGCTCGTTATTTGAATGTTTGGGTGGTTAAGACCATGAGAAACGGTGTTGCAGGATATGCGTATTACCCAACAGGAGCGGATGGAGCAAATTTCTTTGCAGATGGTGTTATTATCTTACACCAATACATCGGTAGAATTGGAACAGGACAAGAAAGTCGGTCAAGAGCATTGACACATGAGATTGGGCACTGGTTGGCATTGCCTCACGTTTGGGGAGATAACAATGATCCTAATGTTGCTTGTGGCGACGATGGTATTGAAGATACGCCTGTGACAAAAGGTTTTCAAACGTGTCCAACACCTGCACAAGCAAAAAATTGTGACCCGAATATCGTAGAGAATTACCAAAATTATATGGATTATTCTTACTGTTCAATCATGTTCACAAAAGGACAAGTAAACATCATGCGCAACGCATTACAAGGTGAGTCAGGTAACAGAAATATGTTAATCACAGATTCTGTTCATCATTTGACAGGTGTTAATTTACCAACAGTTCCGTTGTGTGCGCCTATCGCAGAATTTTCAACAAAGAAAGGAAATACCGTTGCGAACGTTATTTGTGTAGGCGATGCAATGACTTTTACAGACATCTCTTGGAATGGCGTTGTAGAAAGTAGAGAATGGTCTATCCAAGATGCAACACTATCGTCAACAACAACTGCGACAACAACAGCAACATTTACTTCTGATGGTTGGAAAAAAGTAACTTTAACAGTTTCCAATGCAGCAGGTACAGACACCAAAACAATTGAAAAATCTGTTTATGTTTACCCAAGTTGGTCTATGATTGACGGTTTGAAAAACGAAGATTTTGAAACAGGAACAGCGCATTGGACGAAAGCAGTTAACCCAGAACCAGAATCACCAGGTTTTGAATTAGATTATAGCAACGGTGTTGGTGGTTCAACGTGTTACGCTTTGATTAACTACAAAAATTCACAAAATGCACAACAATACACAGACGAGTATTTCTATAATTTAAGAAAAGGAGGAGCAAAAGATTATTTATACCTACCTTCGTTCAACTTGAAATATGTAACAGGTGGTAATTTAAGCTTTGATTATGCGTACGCATCTGAGGCTTTCCAAGAATCTGACATTACAGAAACATTGGAAATTCAATCTTCAACAAATTGTGGACAGTCATGGGTGCCGAGAAAAACATTAACTAAAATGGATTTGTTGACAGGTGGAAATTCTTCTGATATTAATTTCGTTCCAACAGCAAGTCAATGGAAAAATGCAAGTTTCGCTATTCCATCAGCTTTGCAAACAGAAGGCGTGTTATTCCGTATTGTATTTACATCATCGGATTTGTCAAACAATCTGTATATTGATAACATAAATGTTACAGGTACATTGATGACAAATGATAATGATTTTGTGGCATTAGGATTTAACGTTTATCCAAATCCTACAACAACAGGAGAAGGTATCTTTGTTGACTACAATGCAAACGATAAAGATGTGAAAGTTGAATTAACAGATTTGTCTGGTAAAATTATTTCAGCAGAAACAGTTACAACGAAAAATACAAGCGTATCTCACAAAATCAATACATCAGCTAACTTGTCAGCAGGTATTTACTTAGTAAAACTTACACAAGGAACAAGCCAGTTGGTTAAGAAAGTTGTGATTTTGTAATCATATAAAACTCTTGAAAAAGCCTACGACGTAAATCGTAGGCTTTTTTTGTGAAAAATAAATTCATTTTTAAGACCACCGTATCGAAAAAATTGTCAATTTTGTATCAATACAAATTTGTAATGTTATGAAATATAATTTTGGCGCAGGACCATGCATCCTGCCACAAGAAGTTTTTAAGGAGGCAGCTGATGCCGTATTGAATTTTAACGGATTATCAATTTTAGAAGTTTCCCACAGAAGTAAAGACTATCAAGCGGTTATTGACGAGGCGCATGACTTACTAAAAAAAGCGTTGAATGTTCCACAAGGATATTCAGTTGCTTTCTTGCAAGGTGGTGCGACCTTAGGTTTTACGATTTCCGCTTTGACGATGATGCGTGCTAACAAAAAAGCAGCGTATATCAACACAGGCGTTTGGACGACAAAAGCCATTCAAGAGGCTAAGAAGTTAGGTATTGACGTTGATGTCGTTGCAAGCTCGGAAGATAAAAACTTTTCATACATTCCAAAAGATTATTCCATTCCAGCTGATGCGGATTATTTTTACTACACGTCGAATAACACCATTTACGGTACGCAGTTTCACGAAACACCCAAAACAGATTTGCCATTAGTGTGCGATATGTCTTCGGATATCATGTCGAAAGAAGTGAACATTGCCGATTTTGATTTGATTTATGCAGGCGCACAAAAAAATATCGGCCCAGCAGGAGCAGCTATTTACATTGTCAAAGATGAAGTTTTAGGCAAGTCAACATCTCCGTTCTTACCGTCTTATTTGGATTTGAAAAAACACATTGACGGCGGTTCGATGATGAATACACCACCCGTTTTCTCAATTTACGTAGCGATGTTGAATTTGCGACATTTGTTAGCGAATGGCGGTGTTGCGGCAAAAGAAATTGAGAACAATGCGAAAGCAGCGTTGTTGTACAAAGAAATTGACGAAAATCCATTGTTTTTCGGCTGTACAGCAGTAGAAGACCGCTCTAAAATGAATGTGACGTTCAAATTAACGGACGAAACGTTAAAAGATAATTTCGATGCGCTATGGAACGAGGCGGGAATTGTCGGAATTAAAGGACACCGCTCGGCTGGAGGTTATCGTGCATCGCTTTACAATGCCTTGCCAGTGTCAAGCGTTCAAGTGTTGGTTGATGTTATGAAAGAATTTACAAGAAAAAATGGATAAGATAAAAGTTCTAGCAAATGACGGCATTTCAAATGCAGGAAAATCATTAATGGTTGACGCTGGATTTGATGTTATTACCGATAAAGTAGCGCAAGAAAATTTAATTTCGTTTATCAACGCTGAAAATGTAAGCGTATTGATTGTACGTAGCGCAACGACTGTCCGAAAGGAAGTTTTTGACAGTTGCCCAAGTTTGAAACTCGTTTGCCGTGGTGGTGTCGGAATGGATAATATCGACGTGGAATATGGACGTTCT
>DAOMPZ010000134.1:3924-6671 GCA_035445045.1 Crocinitomicaceae bacterium
CCATTGCCAATACACCTGCAGCTTCTTCGCAATCTGTTGCCGAATTAGTCATGGGACATTTGTTTTCACTTGCACGTTTCTTGAATGATTCGTATAAAAACATGGAAACAGGCGATTTTTCGGCTTTGAAAAAGAAATACGGAAAAGGAACGGAATTGCGAGGAAAAACCCTTGTGATTGTTGGGTTTGGTAGAATTGGTCAAAGTTTAGCATCGTACGCTTTGGGTTGTGGAATGGAAGTTTTGGCGGTTGGTTTTAGGGTTTACACGGTTAATGTTCACGTTCCAATTGGATTAACGCAAAGTGTTACTGTTCCAATTACGACCGTTACGGATTTGAACGCCGTTTTACCCAAAGCAGATTTTATTTCGCTACACATTCCCAAACAAGCGGACGGAAGTGCGGTTATCGCTAAAAAAGAGTTTGAATTGATGAAACCAACGGCGTATATTGTCAATGCGGCACGTGGTGGCGTAGTCAACGAAGCGGACTTATTGGTAGCACTCAACGACGGAAAAGTGGCAGGCGCAGCGATTGATGTGTTCGAAAACGAGCCGTCACCGATGAAAGAATTGTTGAGCCATTCCAAAATCGCAACAACGCCACACGTAGGTGCAGCAACAGTTGAGGCACAAGATAGAATAGGCGAGGAGTTGGCAAATATTGTTATTTCGGCTTTTGGGTAAATAGAATATTTATCTAAGAACAGAATGTCCAAAAATTAAAATTTAAAGAAAGTTGCGTTTCAAAAACAGATGAAATACAAGACGTTAAAAATGAGGTAAAAAGAGTGTGTTGATGTACATGACTTTTACCGAATTTGCAAACAACGCAGTAGTTCGCTGTTTTTTGAACACGTACATAAATTGGAAAATTAAAATGGCAGTAATCAAACCTTTCAAGGCAATCCGCCCAACACGTGACAAAGCGCATTTGGTGGCGACACGCCCGATTGCATCGTATAAGAATAATGTTTTGAAAGCAAAAATGGAGTCAAATCCATACACATTTATTCACATTATTCACCCTGATTTGTCGAGTAAAACACGTACCAAACCCAATTCGCCCGAACGTTTTAAGTTAATCAAAGATAAATTTGAAAATTTCAAAGCGA
Organism: Crocinitomicaceae bacterium; assembly: GCA_035445045.1. Taxonomy (GTDB): domain Bacteria; phylum Bacteroidota; class Bacteroidia; order Flavobacteriales_D; family Crocinitomicaceae; genus 40-80. The sequence goes on from DAOMPZ010000134.1 coordinate 5,039, forward strand.
ACGGCATTTTGTTGCAAGATACAGAAGAAAGCCTGTATTTATACCGTCAATCGTCTGAAACAGCTGAATTTATCGGTGTTATTGGTGGTGCAAGTGTGGCGGAATATGATAAAGGTTTAATCAAAAAACACGAGGCAACACTGACTACACGTGAGGAAATGTTTACCAATTACTTAGATTCCGTTGGGTTTAACGCCGAGCCTGTTTTGTTGTTCCATGACAAACACCCTGATTTGGAAAATCTCTACAAAGAAATTATTGTTGAACGTCCTGAATATGAATTTTCCACAACAGATAAGGTCAAACACGAACTTTGGGTTTTAAACAAAAAGGAGATATGCCAAATTCAAGAATATTTCAAAAGTTTTAAAGCTACTTACATTGCCGACGGTCATCATCGCTCGGCTTCTTCGGATAGGTTGGCACATATTACGAAAGGGAAATTTCCGAATAAAGATTACTTTTTGGCGTGTTTCATTGACGAGTCCAATATGCGCATTTTGGAGTTTAACCGCTTGGTAACGAATGTCGCAATGGACACAGAAACGTTTCTTTCCGAAGTTCAAAAATCGTTTGTGGTCGAAGAAATTGAAAAAGCAGCACAGCCCGAAAGTCAACACGTTATGACGATGAACTTGCGTGGAAAGTGGTATTTGTTAAAGTGCAAACCCGAAATTATTGACGAAAATTCGCCTGTCGCAAGTTTGGATACCGAAATTTTGACACGTTTTATCCTCGACCCAATTTTGGGAATCAAAGATTTAAAAACGGACGAAAATATTAAATTCGTTAGCGGAAATTTAGGTTTAAAAGCCATTGAAAAGGCGATTAACAATAAAGATGCTGAATTAGGCTTCGTCCTCCACGCTTTGACGGTTGAGCAAATTCGCCGTGTAGCGGACAACGAAATGATTATGCCACCGAAATCAACGTGGGTTGAGCCGAAATTACGCAGTGGTTTAACGATTTACAACATCAAAGAATGATAGCGGAAAATTTACAGGTGGTTCAACAAACAATTCCAGCGAACGTAAAATTAGTTGCTGTTGGCAAAATGAATAGCATCGAACGGATTTTGGAAGTGTATCACGCAGGACACAAAGTTTTTGGTGAAAACCGTGTGCAGGAACTTTTGCCTAAATACGAGGCGTTACCCAAAGACATCGAATGGCATTTAATCGGTCATTTGCAAACGAATAAAGTCAAATACATTGCACCGTTTGTGTCACTTATCCAATCGGTTGACTCGCACAAACTTTTACGCGAAATCAATAAAGAGGCTCAAAAAAATAGCCGAACGATTGACGTTTTACTGCAATTTCACGTAGCGCAAGAAGAAACAAAATTCGGCTTTTCACTTCCCGAAGCCCGAGAAATGCTAAAAAATGGAATTTCGGATTACAAAAATATCCGCATTGTCGGCATTATGGGCATGGCATCGAATGTGGATAATGAACAACAAATCCGAAAAGAATTTAAAATTTTGAAATCTATTTTTGAGGAATTAAAACAAAATTATTTTCCAAACGACACCAATTTCAAAGAACTTTCAATGGGTATGAGTTCTGATTATCAGCTAGCTATCGAAGAAGGAGCGACAATCGTTCGGGTGGGAAGTAAAATTTTTAAATAA
>DAOMPZ010000135.1:0-6628 GCA_035445045.1 Crocinitomicaceae bacterium
TTCAATCGGTGCTTGATACTAAAAATAACCTCGCTCATTTTCTTTCCAATACATTCCCATTTCTTCGGTCGTAATCGAACGTTCCAAAATGCCATTCATGATTTTTTGCGCCAGTTCGGAATTGCCGTTACGCTGTGATGCCAATGCTAACATCGCTTGGCTGTTTAAACCGAAATTCGTCCATGCTTTTTCGGTATTTACTTTGTAAAAATTAAACGCCTCTTCTTCGGCTTTGCTCATTTTTATTTCAGGGAAAAACGAACGTGCGTATAAATATTGAATGTTAGTCGGCTGATAATTGTAATTTTTATCTTTGTTTTTCTCGTACCATTTCTTCCAATCGTTATAATCGTCCAACAGGCGTGCATCAAGGTATTTGACTGCTTTTTCAATCATTTTTCGCACCTCCTTATTTTCCTTAACAGAAATAATATTCAATTGATTCAAATGCCCCATTCCGCTGACAATGTACTGCGTAATATACCGATTTTCGGGCATTCCTGCGAACCACGGAAAACCGCCATTGCTCGTTTGTGCCTCGGTTAATTGCTTTAAATTTTTCGCTAGTTCATTATCCATTTTGTTGAAATCGAACAGCAAAGCCACTCGTTTTTTGCGCTCACTTTCGGATTGCGCATTCAAAACCCAAGGTGTTTCCTCTAAAATAACCGCTTTCAACTGTTGATTTTTCTCTAAATTCGACAAAAATGCTTCGGGACTACTTGTTTTCCATTTTTCAAAAATCTCTTTGATTTTCGGCGATGATTTCACGATATTACTCGCAATCGCATTGGCATAAAAACGTGTAAAAATCTGCTCCGAACAGTCGTGTGGATATTCCAACATATACGGCAATGCCTGAATAACATACCACGCTGGATTTGACGTATATTCCAAGGTTACAGCGTGATGTTGCAACGTTGACGAATTGTTTGTAGCCAATTTTTCAAACGTATAGGCTTTCGTTCCTTTACCGTTGCTTGTCATCGGCATCGCTTCTGTTACCAACACTTTGTCGGTCAAAACAGGAACGGTTATTTCCTCTCCGTCCGTGTGGTTTTCGGCTTTTGCCGTGATGCGGAACACCAAACTTCCTAAATAATCAGGAACGTTTATTTTCCACGAAACAACGGTACTTTGTTGGCTTTCTGCTTGAAAATTAGTGGTGTTATTAACCAAATTAAACGGCAGATTTACATTTTTCATCGTTACGGCATCAAGCAGTTGCAAGGTTGCTGTTCCATTTTGGATTTTGTCGGTCAAGTTACTGATTTTGGCAGTCAAAATAACTTCATCGCCTGTGCGCAAAAAGCGTGGCGTATTCGTTTGTACCATGAGTTCTTTTTGCGTAACCACTTCTTTTTGAAACACAGCCGCTTTCAAATCTTGTGTATGCGCCAAGCCCAAAACTTTCCATTTCGTTAGCGATTCGGGAACGGTAAACGTAACCAAAATATCGCCGTTTTCATCGGTTTTTAATTGCGGATAGAAAAATGCCGTTTCATTAAAATTGGAGCGCAACGGAATAACATCGACATTACCCGATTGGCTTTGATTTTCTTCTAAATCACCGTAACTTGAAGGCAAGTCTCCTTCTGATACTTCTTTTTCTAAATCGAGGGCACGTGTAGGTGCAGGTGGTGGTGCAGAAAAATATGAATTACCAGCTTCTTCTTTTTTAGCTCCCGTTCCTTTGCTCACCGTTCGAGAGGCAACACTGATATTTTGACTTTCTCTTACCTTTATTCCGTCCATGTAATAATAATCATTGTAACGATAAAATTCATACCCAAACCATGACAAACTCGGCTTGGAAATAGGTTGTAAACTATAATTCTCGTAATATTGGCGGTAACTCTGACCGTAACTTGTTCCAAAACCGTAAAAAGCTCTGTTTTCAGCATATATATTATTGTAATGCGGAAAAAAGTTGTATCCATGATTTTTGAAAGCGTCCAACGAGGCATCGTACATGGAAATCAGTAATTCGGCGGCAACTTTTTCTTTTTTCGGTCCAGTGATGCGCAATCGCCACTCTTCGGTTTCGTTCGGAGCAAGTTTGTCCCGAAATGTTTCAAAGGTAACGTTCAATTCTTTGTTGGAATACGGCACGGCAATGTAAACATTTTGCTCGAATTCTTGTCCAAAACGAACCGTTGAAAAATGAAAACTCAAACCGCCACGGTGTTTTTCTTCCACTTTGTAGCTAATCACTTTTTGTTCGTTGTTCAATGTCAAATGTTGTCGCTCGATAATTTTCCCGTCCAAATTCACTTCCATTAAAACAAGTTGATTGTCTAATGGTGTGGAAACAGAAATTTTAATCGTTTCATTTGGTTCGTAATTTGTTTTTTCTGCTTTGGCAAACAAAAGTTGTTCGTACGGTGCTTTTTTAGTGTTGAAATCCAATAATTTGATGTGTTTTCTGTCTAAAATTTCATGACCATTTTTATCCGTTGTTCGAGCTTCGATAAGGTATTCGCCTGCATCAAACTTGGAAACATCAACTTTCACTTCGTCTGATTTTTCCGTGTTAAACGTCAAGTATTTTATATTTGTTACGTGTTGTTTGTCGTTTTCATCTTTGTCCTTAAAATGGTATTGCGGAAATAATTTTCCGTATTCTTCGGCATTCATCGACGGCATATCGGGATTTTCCCAAGAGCGATTGCGTTTGGGATTAACAGAACTTTTATCCAACGGAATAATACGAATTTCGCCTTTAGACGGCACTTTTTCACCTTCGGCATTTGTTGCAGAAATCGTTACGTAATTGTCTTTTGACTTTTCAAAATCCGTTGCGGAAACATTCAAAAATACGGAAGCATCGCTCAACGAAATATATTTTGTTGCCGAACGTGTTTCGCCGTTTGCATCGGTAATATCTGCGGTAATGGTGTAATTGTAGGACGAAATCCCCTCTTTTGTTTTGTCTTTTTCCGCTTTGAAATCAACTGTAAACAAACCTTTTTCGTCTGTTTTGGTCGTTCCTTGCGCTACAACGGTTTCGCTACCAACATTTGGATAATAACGATAATACCTGCTCCATGGATTGATATATAAACGGCGTTTTACTACGTATTTTACCGTTGCGTTATCAACAACATTTCCAGCGTACGCCATGGCAGAACCTTGAATTTTAACCGTTTCGCCCAATTTTAATTCCTCTTTGGACTTGGAAAAATCCACTTTAAACGTCGGGCGTTTGTATTCTTCCACCGAAAATGTAACCGTGCCATGTCCTGTTTCCAAGCGCATTATTCCTGTCAAACCTGTGGTCGGAATGGTAAAACTACCTGAATATGAGCCAAATTCGTTGGATTTGAGTTTTAATTCTGAAACTTTTTGATAATTCACATCTTTAAACGTAACTGTCGCATCGTTTTGTGCTAAAACCGTACTTTTTTTACCAACAGTTTCCAAGCGAATACCTTTAAAATACACCGTTTGCCCAGGTCGATAAATCGCTCTGTCTGTAAATAAATTATCCGAAATTGTTTTTGTTGCCGTGGTATTGTCATAAAAATAGGTCGAAGATGAAAGCTCGTCGTTATTGTATTTTACAACAATTTCCATATTTCTGTAATAATTATTTGTTTTCATCACCGTCATTGCCCACCCATTTTTGTCGGTTTGATACGTATCTATTTTTTTGCGAACATATTGACGAAGACTGTAATTATATTCGTTTTCAAAAAGTGTAACCTTCGCATTTTCAATCGCCTTACCTGTGTATCTGTTTACAACTTCAATTCCTGCTTCATTGCCGTTTATTTTTCGGACAGAATACGCCAAATCGGTAACGGTAAAATTCGTTGTCCAATGCGATTTATTTTCGGCATATTCATAAGACGAATCGGAGCTATAAACCAAACAATAATTGCCCAAAGCAAGTGATGCAAGTCCAATTTCGGTCGTATGTTTGTTAAAATCTTTAATTTTCGGCAGTTGAACGGTTTTCGTTTGCACCAATTTATATTGATTTAAACGGTCTTTAAGGCTTGTAGTGTATTTTGTATTTCCGCTTGAAATTTTGTAAACACGTACATAAAGTGTGTCAATATTTTTGAACTGAACTTGTGCCAAAATGGGCAAATTAGAGCTGTTATACTGTTCAATGAATCCATCTAAAAACGAATTTTCTATCGTGTTTTTTGCACTTCGGATATTTTTAATTCCGAGTGAATTTTCATTTTTTCCATATTTTGAAAGTATTTGTTCACACAATTTATGCGCATCAATAAGCAGTTGATATTCGGGCGTATTTGGAATGGAATTTTTATTCAAATTAATGTACAAATCGACTAAATAACTGTTGACATCGGCAACAAGCGGATTGTTTTCGTAGTTTTTTTGTTCACGCAATAAAGCGTTTTTGTACAGTTCAGTTTTATTTTCAAGTGTACTTTTGGTGTAAGTAAATTTCAAGCGTTCCAAGGTATTGTACAAACGAGTAGTTGCGAACGTACTTGTTTCGTGAAACTTAGTCAAATCTTGCATCGTTCGCACCCAATAAACAAGGTTTGACAGCGTGTCTTGCGTTTCGGTATTCAGTTTCGTAAACTCCTCATTTGTACCGAAATAAAGCGGATTGTTGATATTAAATTTAGCATCGGGGCGAGTGATACTCATTTCATCATGGGCAAAAAACATCAATGCCCGATTTGCCAAGAAATCATAAAGCGTAGGTGTTGTTTGGTAACTTTCTTGCTTGGCATTTTCGAGAATATACGCATATTCCTGCAAAGGCGTTTTTTGTAAGATGTTTTTGTGTTGCAACGATTGCACGTAAAGTTGCTGTGTTTCGTACAGTAAAGTTTTCAAATCCCACGTTGTGACATCGCCCAACTCGAAATTTTGCGTAGTCGAACGGTTGTAAAAACGATAGCGGTTTTGTTGAAAATACGAAGTCAGCATTTCGGCTTTAATCGAAGATAACAGACTATAAAGTGGTGTCGTTTGATTTTTAGCTCTAAGTACATCAATACGGTTCAACGCCTTGACAAAATCGTTTTCTTCCAACACTTGATTATACTTCATTTGATACATCAACGCCTTGATTTGAACGGGCGTACTTTGCTCTTTTTCAGCTTTTTGCATAATGGTATTCACAACATTTAACGCTGATAAATACTGTTGCAATTTATCCAACGAATCGACCGTTTGCCACGCTTTTTCGTAATCGGGAAATTCGCTAATTTTGGTTTGTGACTTATCTTTATTTTGCACCTTATTTTCAACGGCAGACGTGTTATTATCTTGCTTTTCACAACTTCCCGAAAGCAGAAACAAAGCGAAAAACGCTACTAAAATTTTAGACTGTATATTTTTCATAATGCTGAAATTTATCGCTAAATGTACGGATTATTTTTAAAACGATGTTAGGATATTAGGACGTTATGACTGACGAAAGGGCAAAACGATGTTAGGACGGTTTTCTTAACCGCAAAGGGCGCAAAGTTTTTTTCTCTGCACCCTTTGCGCCTTCTTTGCCTCTTTGCGGTTAACCCCTCAATTCTTTGCTGACATTTTTTCACACTAAACCTCAAAAAATACTGACATCTTGTCCTTAATTGGCAGTTGGCAAACTATTTGACAAACCGCAAACGATTTATATTTTATGCGATATGAAAGAGGAAAATGAAGACAACAGAATGGAAGACGTAAACGTGGAAAACACTGAAAACACGACTTCGGAAGAACAACAAAATACGGAAGAACAACAAAATACGGAAGAACAAACGCAAGAAAGCGATGCGAGCGATGCGCTAATCAGAGAGTTAAACGACAAATACGTGCGTTTATATTCTGAATATGACAACTACCGCAAACGCACCAACAAAGAAAAAATTGAGCTTATCGCTAATGCGAATGCAAGTTTGTTGGGCGACATTTTGCCAACATTAGACGATTTTGAACGAGCGATTGCCAACAACGAAAACACGGACGATGTTACCGTTTTAAAAGAGGGTTTTACTTTGATTTACAATAAGTTTAAAGCTGTTTTGGAAAATAAAGGCTTGAAACAAATGACCGCAAAAGGCGAAAAATTTGATAGCGAAATTCACGAGGCAATCGCCAACATTCCAGCTCCCGAAGAAAGTTTGGTTGGCTGTGTGGTGGACGATGTTACAAAAGGATATTATTTGAACGATAAAGTGATTCGTCACGCTAAAGTTGTTGTAGGACAGTAATTACTACATAAAATTATGGCAGAAAAAAGAGATTATTACGACGTATTGGGTGTTGCCAAAAACGCATCGGAGGCTGATATTAAAAAGGCCTACCGCAAAATGGCTATTAAATATCACCCCGATAAAAATCCAAACGACAAAGCGGCAGAAGAAAAATTTAAGGAGGCAGCAGAAGCTTACGAGATTTTAAGCGATGCCCAAAAACGCAGTCGTTACGACCAATTCGGACACGCAGGAATGGGCGGAGGTTTTGGCGGTGGAGGTATGAACATGGACGACATTTTTAATCATTTCGGCGATGTTTTCGGTGGTGGATTTGGTGGCGGTGGCGGACGAAGAGAACGCCGTGTGAAAGGCACGAATTTACGTGTAAAAATCAAAATGACGTTGGAAGAAATTGCGGACGGTGTGCGCAAAAAAATCAAGGTCAACAA
>DAOMPZ010000136.1:0-219 GCA_035445045.1 Crocinitomicaceae bacterium
TAGGCGGTGTTTCTGTGTCTTACAAAGTCAACAATACCCTTGATTTTGAACAGTTAGACCTCGAATTTAACATTACGCGAAAAGATAACGAATTAATTATCCAACAAGATGTAAAGGACGTTTGTAAATCGGCTACGTTGATAAGAAAAATTGAGTTATAGTAGGATGAAAGAGGGCATTTCTGAACGCCCTCTATTTTTGATTTTACTTTAATTTTTT
>DAOMPZ010000136.1:230-4164 GCA_035445045.1 Crocinitomicaceae bacterium
CCCAATGCCTTATACAACTGCACCAACGTCTGTGCGTTTTTTAGTTGATAGTCGGAATAATCAAGTTCGGCTTGCAATTTTAATTTTTGAGAATTGATAATTTCCAAATAATTGGCGTAACCTGTTAAATACAAGTCGTTTGAAACGCTTACCGCTCTGTCTAAAAATGCTACTTCTTCCGCTTTGATGTCGAGAATTTTTTGATATTTTTCAACTTGATTGAGTAATACATTCAACTCGTTAAATGCTGTAATAACGTTCTTTTGATACGTAAAAAAAGCAATTTCTTGACTGCGATTGGCGATAAACAAATCTTGGCGCAGTTGCCCTTGATTGAAAACAGGAGCAACCAATCCACCTAAAAGTTGCCAAGCAAGCGAACCAGGGTTGAAAAATGTAGAAAACGAAAATGAGTTTAACGCACCGTAAGCTCCAATTTGCAATTTCGGAAAAAATGCTGCTCGAGCTGCTTTTGCATCGGCGTTTGTTGCTTGTAATTCAAAATAACTTTCCGCTACATCGGGGCGTTTATGAATGATAGAATCAATAGGAATCGACTGATTTAAAATTTGTAAATGATTGGTTATGAAAGCCGAACCACGTGAAATCGTTCCGCCATATTCGCCAATCAACGATGACAACGCTTTTTCTGATGCGTAAATATCCAATTTCAATTGCTCGATTTCCGCTTTGATGTTTTGCGATTGTGCGCCAAATTGCTGAACGGCTAATTCGGTTGCTTTTCCTGCTTCACGTTGCGCAGAAATCAAATCAAAAGCAACTTGTTGAACGGCAAGGTTTCGTTCGTAAATCTTTAATTTAATATCGAAATTAACCAACTGATAATACAAACTCGCCACATCGGTAAATAATTGATTTTGAAGTAAACGCATTCCTGCTTGTGTGGCAAAATAACGTTGTAACGCTGCTTTTTTCTTGTTGCGTAAACGCCCCCAAATGTCAATTTCCCACGAAACTTGTGCGCCTAACCACAAATGTGGTGTCACTTTTCGATTGATTTTTTGGTCATCGTCAATGTTGGGCGAAAGGTTGGTATCGAAATTCCCAACACCTTCCATGGTGTAGTCGCCGTAACGTGTTCCCGAACCGTTTAAGTTCAAATCCAAAGAGGGTAATAAGGCTAATTTTGAACGTTTTAAGTACGAATTAGCAATTAAAATGCGTTGCTGTAAAATCTGAAAATCGGGATTTGATTGCACCACTTTGTCAAAGATAGCCAACAATTCAGCATCGTTAAAATAAGTCTTTAATTCAATGGGTGTAAATGTTTGATTATCTGTGTTTTTTTGATTTTCAAACGTTGACGGCAACGGTTTTACTTTTTGAGTTTCTGCCGTTTTGGGGAGTGAGCAAGCTGACAAAATCAGCAATGCTACAAAAATTATCCAATTATTATTTTTCATTTTTAGTTCCAATTTTTGCGAATAAAATATACAATCCTGGAATGATGACAATTCCGAATATTGTTCCGATAAGCATACCGCCCGCAGCTGCCATTCCAATAGAACGGTTTCCGATTGCGCCTGCACCTGATGCCATACACAATGGAATTAACCCTGCGACAAAAGCGAATGAAGTCATCAAAATCGGACGGAAACGCTGCCTTGCACCCTCAATCGCCGATTCGACAATTCCGTAACCGTCTTTGTTGCGAGCAATGGCAAATTCGACAATCAAAATCGCATTTTTAGCCAAAAGCCCGATGAGCATGACGAGTGCAACTTGTGCGTAAATGTTGTTGTCCAAGCCGACTAAAAGAAGTGCCAAATACGAACCAAAAACACCGATTGGCAAACTTAAAAGTACAGGAAATGGCAACATAAAACTTTCGTACTGCGCTGCTAATAAGAGATAAACGAAAATTAAAACTAAGGCAAAAATGTAAATGGTTTGGTTTCCAGATAAAATTTCCTCACGTGTCATTCCTGACCATTCAATGTCAAATCCACGTGGGAGTTTTTCCTTTGCAATACGCTCCACTGCTTTGATTGCCTGGCCAGAGCTGTATCCGTTTTCAGGTTCACCGTTAATCATAGCTGACATATACATATTGTAGCGTGTCAAAATTTCAGGACCATACACACGTTCCAAACGCATAAATGTTGAAAATGGAACCATTTCGCCTGCATCGTTTTTGAGATACAAATCCAAGATACTTTCGGGATTGCGTCTAAATTCAGGACCTGCCTGCACCATCACTTTATACATCTGTGTAAATCGTATAAAATTCGTTGCATAAAACGAACCCAACATCGTTTGCAACGTTGACATAGCATTATCGACCGAAATTCCTTTTTTCGCTGCCATATCATAATCAATATGAATCATGTATTGCGGATAAGTCGCATCAAAACCTGTAAACGTATTTTTCAATTCGGGTGCATCGTTCAAGGCAGCTACAAAACGTTTCGTTACTTCATCGGTGTTTTCCAAACTTCCACCTGATTTATCCAACAAGCGCAATTCAATCCGCTTGCATTTCCAAACCCAGGTACGGTTGGCGGTGCAAAAATTTCAATTTCAGCATCGGCAATATTTTCGGTGTGTTTTTGTAGTTTGGAAATAAAATCGTTTACGGAATTTTCACGGTCAGACCAATCTTTTAAGTTAATCATCGCCATACCGTAAGATGCTCCTGCAATTTCAGTCACAATACTGTATCCTGCTAAGGTCGTGATGTTTTCGTAACCTTCAATATTTTTCGCTAAATCGGAAATTTCGTCTAAAACGACCTCGGTACGTTCAACGGTTGCACCTTGCGGTGTCGTCACGTTGACATACAACATTCCTTGATCTTCCATAGGAATAAATCCTGATGGTAAAATCGAACTCGAACCCCACATCAACACAATAAATGTAAATAAAATTCCTAAAGTAACAGTTGTTCGTGTGGCAATTTTCTTCAAAATATTGGTATAGCCGTTTGTCATTTTATCAAACCAATTATTAAAACCGTCAAAGAATTTTCCGATAAGATTTTTCTTAGCGTGTGTTTGGTGTGGTTTTAAAATAATTGTACACAAAGCAGGTGTCAAGGTTAAGGCGTTAATTCCCGAAATGACAATACTGATAGCAAGCGTCAAAGAGAATTGACGGTAAAAAACACCGACAGGACCGTCCAAAAAGGCAACAGGAATGAACACCGCCGACATGACAAGCGTAATGGCAACAATCGCCCCTGCAATTTCTTTCATGGCACTAAGTGTCGCTTCAAAAGGAGGTAGATTTCCTTCGGACATCTTTACGTGAACGGCTTCCACGACGACAATAGCATCATCGACGACAATGCCAATAGCGAGTACCATCGCAAAAAGTGTTAGCAAGTTGATGGAAAAGCCTAACATAGACATGAAAGCAAATGTTCCAATCAATGCGACGGGAACAGCAAGCACCGGAATCAATGTAGAGCGCCAATCTTGTAAAAATAAAAATACGACTAAGCCAACTAAAATAAAGGCTTCAATTAATGTTTTTAACACTTCGGAGATAGAAGCATCCAAGAAACGAGAAATGTCGTAAGCCAAGTTGTATTCCATGCCTGGAGGAAAAGAAGTATTTTTTAATTCTTCCATTTTTAATTTCACGTTTTTGATAACTTCTGAAGCGTTAGAACCTGGTCTTTGTTTCATCATAATCGAAGCAGATGGTCGTCCGTCTGTTTTGGAAATCATACCGTAACTCATCGCTCCAAATTCAATGTCTGCGATGTCTTTCAATTTTAAAATTGTTCCGTCCGAATTGGCTCTTAACGCCACTTCTTGATATTGGTTGGGTTCAAAGAATTTACCTGTGTATTTGATAACGTATTGTAACTGAGAGTTGATTTTTCCAGAGGTTTCGCCTACTTTTCCAGGAGCAGCGGCAATATTTTGCTTTTGTAAGGCATCGATAACTTCATTAGCGGAAACAGAGT
>DAOMPZ010000136.1:4174-6555 GCA_035445045.1 Crocinitomicaceae bacterium
GGCTTTCATTATTTCAGGATCTAGCCAAACCCGCATGGAGTATTCTTTTTGCCCCATGATTTCTGCCCGACCGACACCTTCGATACGCTTTAACTCTTGGAGAATGTTAATATCTGTGAAGTTAAAAATAAATTGCTCGTCCAACTCCTCTTCGTCGCTGATAATGTTCAGGAACATCAACATACAGTTAACCTCTTTTTCGGTGGTAACACCCGCGCGGATAACTTCTTCGGGAAGTTCGTCAAGTACAGTTGTTACACGATTTTGTACGTTCACGGCAGCTACGTCAGGATCAGTTCCGACGTTGAAAAATATCTGAATAATTGTCAAACCATCGTTGGAAGTAACAGTTGACATATAAGTCATTCCTGGAACACCGTTTATTGCACGTTCTAAAGGAAGTGCTACGGCTTGCGCAGAAACCTCTGCATTTGCTCCAGTATATTTTGCTGTAACGATAACGGACGGCGGAACAATGTCGGGAAATTGCGTTATTGGTAATTGAAAGAGAGATAAAACACCTAACAACAAGAAAAACAAAGAGATAACTAAAGAAAGTATCTTTCGTCGAATGAATAATGCTATCATAATTTCTTAAATTTTGTGCTATGGTTAAATTACTTGGTTTTTTTCATTTTGATTTTCTCGCCGTCCCGAAGTGATTGCGTTCCCTCTTTGACGATGATGTCGCCGACTTTTAGTCCTTTGTTGACGATGTAGGAGTCTTCTAACGTTCCGTCTAAAACAATGGCGTTCATTTTGACAACACCTTTTTTGTCAACGATGAAAACATAGCGTTTATCTTGAATTGAAAAAACGGATTTTTGTGGAATTAAAATGGCGTTTTTCTTCGTTTCAGAAATAATTAATTTACCCGAAGTTCCGTGTTTTATCAATCCGTCAGGGTTTTTAAATTTTGCTTTAAATTGAATAGAACCTGTTTGTTTATCAATTTCGCCGTCCGCAGTTTCCAAACTTCCATCATAATTGTATTTCGCTCCGTTGGGAAGAATTAACGCAATGGATTTTTGCGTATCTATCTTATTGTCCGCCATCATTTGGAAATAGCTATTTTCGGGAATGGAGAAATAAGCGTAAATTTCGTCCAACTCTGAAACGGTTGTCAAAAGCGAACCATTTTGGGTTAAACTTCCTTCTTTGAGTGGAATTTGGTCAATAATTCCGTCAAATGGCGCAGTGATGGTGGTAAAACTAATTTGTTGTAAAATAGCATTTTTTTCGGCAGCCGCATACGCTACTTTTGCTTCGGCAGCCTCAAATTTTGCTTTCGCCATCTCAAGCTCGTTGTCCGCAACAATTTTTTTATCGAACAAGGCTTGTAATTGCTTCACTTCAACACCTGCGATACGCATTTCGGCTTGTGCTGTTTTCAAGGTTGCTTGTGCTTTCAACAGTTCGATTTGAAGTTCGACATCGCTTAATTTAAAAAGCACTTGTCCTTTTTTGACAGCTTGCCCTTCGTTGACATAGATTTTTTCCATTAATCCTGCAATACGTGCATGGATTTCGATATTTTTTCGGGCTTGAATGTCTGCCACAAATTTGCTCGATACTACGGTATCAACTTGGTTTACCTTATAAATTGGTAAAACTTTGATGTTTTCGGCATTGTCGTTTGTGTTTTTACCTTTGCAAGACAGCATAGATACAGCGACAAAAGCGAAAATAATGCTATTTTTTACTTTCATGAATGTATTAAAGATATTGAATAAATCAGCGGTTAAACGCTTGAAAATGATGATTTTGAAATTAACCGCAGAGAACACAAGGAAGTCGGCAAGAGCGCAGAGAAAAACTTTGCGCAACGTAGCATAATTCATAGCGACCTTGGCGGTTAAAAAAAATCAAAATAAATGAAAGAGGTGTAGAAACGTAATTTCTTCAAGTGTTGGTAAAACTCGACCATTGGGCGAAAGTGAACTGGCGCTTGTTTCTTTGGTAAGAATAGTGGAATTACTCGCTACAAAAACACAATTTACATCAAAATTGTTGTTGTTTTTCGCATTAACACGTTTGGTGTTTTTCAGTAAATAAGCGTAGTCATCTTCAAAAACTTTGCTCAAAGCGGAAAGGTCAATATCAATTTCTTCTACGACATTTTCAAGTAAGTCGGCAACTTCGTCTAATTTCGTTGAAACAGAAGACGTTGCGACTAATGCCGAAAATGAAATAATAAGTAAGAAAAAGAATTTCCGCATTAAATTTTTATTCAGTTTTTACTTTTAAAACCGACAAATGTAATGAAAATTAGTTGAATTTAGAATTGCCACAACAAAAAAAGGGTGTCCAACATGTCGGACACCCTTTTTTGAGTCGTCCTAAAATAGGTTGACAGTTTTTAATAAAATTTAATTAGACCG
>DAOMPZ010000137.1:0-6547 GCA_035445045.1 Crocinitomicaceae bacterium
AAAGCAGAAGAAATTTACACAACCATTCAAAACATCATCAAACGTTCTGTAAAAGACAATATTCCTACGTATCAAATTGCTAACAAAATTGCGGAAGAACGTATCGCATCAGTAGGCAAAGTTAAATTACCAATGTAATCGAATGTTAAACAGAAGACACTTACGCATAAAAATTTTACAAGCACTTTACGCTTTCTTTCAGTCGCACAATTCGGATAAGTTGTTAGCTGAAAGAGAGCTTTATAAGAATATCGAACAAATTCACGATTTATACCTTTATTTTTTATTGACATTTGACAACTTAGTTTCGTTAGAAAATAACCGTTTGGAAGACTTGAAAAACAAGCGTTTTAAAAGCGAAGATGCAAACACGAAATTTATAAATAATGCTGTTTTTAAATTACTCGAAAACAACACATCTTTGAACGATTATGCATCACACCGAAAAATCAGTTGGGTTGGAGCAGAAGAGCAAGAAATGTTACGTAAAGTGATGGCAGGCATCCGTGAAACGGAAGTTTATACACTTTACATGGCGAACGAAAATCAGTCGTTTGATGAAGATATGGCTTTTGCGGTTGATATTTTCAAAGAGGCAATTGCCAATTCACCATTGATTTATGGATTTTTTGAAGAAAAAAGTATCCATTGGTTAGACGACATTGATTTGGCGTGTTCGATGGTTATTAAAACACTTAAAACATTTTCCGAAGACGGCTTAAATTCTGTACTTTCGCTTTACAAAGACGAGGAAGATGAACGAGATTTTATCACACGTTTGTTCAGACGTTCGATTGAAGGTTACGAAGAAAATCGCCAATTAATTGACGAATTAATTAGCAACTGGGAATTAGACCGTTTGGCACTTATGGATATTTTATTGATGAATTTAGCGATTACCGAAGTAAAGGAATTTTCAAATATTCCTGTCAAAGTGACGTTAAATGAATACATTGAAATTTCTAAATTTTATTCGACACCCAAAAGTAACGGTTTCATTAACGGCGTGTTAGACAAAGCTGTCGTGCGTTTAACGAAAGAAAACAAAATCGTGAAAGCAGGTCGAGGACTTAAGGATTAGTGCAGAGTTAAGATAGTTCCGAGTTTCAACGACGGATTTAGTTTCCCCCTTTGGAGGGAAGAAAAAGCACCGCTTTTGAAGACCAAGCGGTAGCGCAGGGAAAAGGGGGAGGAAAAATGATATAATAAATTTTTAATTTTAAAAATAAAACAAAATGAAAAAGATATTATTTGTAGCGTTTAGCACCATCGTTTTAGCGGCGTGTTCGTCGAAAACAGATTACGAAATTGGGCAAAAAACGACCATGGAAGTAAACACAAAGATTGATGCTGGGGAAGTTATTTTAGGCGAAAAAGTAAAAACTGTCATCAAAGTTAAAAACACGGGTTCGTATCCATTGGTTTTTGGCGAAGTAAAAGGTTCGTGTTCATGTACGATTGCCGACTACCCTCAAACACCAGTTGCACCAGGAGCAACGGCAGAGATTAAAACCGAAATCGAAACACGGTCTATCGGTAAATTAACAAAAGACGTACGTATTCAGGCAAATACTGAACCGTCACAAACAACGGTTATCATTACTGCTGATGTAGTAGATAGTAAGTAGATGTTAGACAAGTTAAGAATTAAGAGTGCAGAGTTAAGACCGAAGACGGATTAAGTTTCCCCCGTTCACTTCGTGGCTGCCTTCGGCGGTAAGGGAGAGGATTAAAAATTGAAAGAAAATTAAAGACAGATTGAGGCATTTACGAAATCAAGTCTTACGTCTTTGAGCGATAGTGGTCTTTTGTCTAAAAGCAAAGCGGTCTTATGTCTTATAAAAAAATGTAAATTATAAATAAAAACAAATAGCAAATGAATCCACAAACAATTAACATGGGATTAATGGTTTTAATCTTTGTAGTATTCTACTTTTTCATGATTAGACCACAACAGAAAAAACAAAAAGAGCAACGCAAATTCAGAGATAATCTGAAACCAGGCGATAGAGTTATCACTATTGGTGGCGTGCAAGGAAAAGTATTGGAAGTTTCTGATACAACGGTTTTAGTTTCTTCTGAAGGAACGAAATTGAGATTTTCAAAATCTGCTATCCAACAATCTGCAGAAGAGCAGTTAGGGTAATTTTAGACTTTAGGACGTTATGATGTTAGGACATTATGACGTTAATCTTAAAAACAAAAAAGACTTTAGAATTTCTAAAGTCTTTTGTCTTTGTTCTTTTGGACTATATAAAAGCAAAAAAAACGTTAGCTAAAAAACTAATGCTCTCAGTCTTTTGTCTAACGTCTTTATTCTTTTTGTCTTTTTAAGCTATTTAATATTCATCTTCGTTGAACAAGAAATCATCTTTTGATGGATAATCTGGCCAAATTTCCTCAATACTTTCGTAAGCCTCGCCTTCGTCCTCTAAATCTTGTAGATTTTCGACTACTTCTAACGGAGCACCTGTTCTAATTGCGAAATCAATCAACTCATCTTTTGTTGCTGGCCATGGGGCATCTTCTAAATAAGAAGCTAATTCAAGTGTCCAATACATAATCTTATCGTTTTAATTTTTTCGCAAAAATAGTTTTAATTTAAAAATTTACAAACTTTTCGTGCAAAAGTTTTTCGATTTTAATTTAATTTATTGAAAATCAGATATGTAGGAAGTGATTTTCCTTATTGAATTTTCGGAAAAGGAACATATCCGTCATCGTTGATAACTTTCGGAAAACGGTGATTTATCCAATCTTCTTTTGCTTGTTGCAAGCGTTCTTTGTTGGAAGAAACGAAATTCCACAAGATAAAACGTTCTTCATCAAACGGTTCGCCACCAAATAAATAAATTTTAGACGGTTGGTTTACCTCAAAACTACACAAATGCGCTTCTTTGGTAATCAATATCTGCTTGTCGCCAAATGACTGCCCGTTGTGTGTAATTCCTCCTTCCAAAATGTACAAACCACTTTCGCCAAATAGTTGATTTTCAAAGTTAAACGAAGTAGGTTTATCAACGATTATTTCCAAGAAATACAGCGGACTATGTACTGGAACAGATGATTTTTTTCCAAACAATTCCCCTGCAATTAGTTTGTATTTCACTCCGTTTTCTTCCCATGTTGGGAGTTCTTCGGCAGAAATATGGTAAAAACTCGGCTCACATTCTTCCATATTTTTGGGAAGTGCAATCCAAATTTGTAAACCGTGTAGTGATTTTGAGTTCGTTCTTAACGCTTCGGGGGTTCGTTCGGAGTGTGTTACACCTTTTCCTGCGGTCATCAAATTAACCGCTCCAGGTTCGATGGCTAATTCATTTCCCAACGAATCACGGTGCATAATTGCGCCCTCAAATAAAAAAGTAAGTGTCGAAAGCCCAATATGTGGGTGTGGTGGAACATCTAAATTTTCGTCAGCGGTTAAGTGCGCTGGCCCCATGTGGTCAATGAAAACAAAAGGTCCAATGTTTCGTTTTTGACGAAAGGGCAACAATCGTCCAACTAAAAAATTACCAATATCGGCAGCTTTTTCCTCAAAAATAAAGTCAATATTAGACATAGTTGCTTGTCTTTAATTTGTCAATTTTATTTCCGTGTCGGACAATAAAATCTTGCGTTGTTTGTATAAATCGCCTAAAACTTGTTTAAATGTTTTTTTGCTCATACCGTAAACTGCTCTAATTTCTTCGGGACTTGATTTTTCGGTAACTTTAGAAACGCCGTTATTTTGTTTAAGATATTCCAAAATTTGTCCACCGTGGTCTTCTACTTTTTGACGACCTTGACGTTCCAAAACAACATCTATTTTTCCGTCGGGGCGAATAAATTTGACAAAACCTTTGGTGTAAGTTCCAATGGCTAAATGTTTGATAATTTGATTTTTAAATATCAAACCTTCATACGTGTCATTGATGATAACTTTACAACCTAAATCAGAATAACCAGCCACTAACAAATCAACTTCTTGTCCATTTTCAATGAGAATATGGTCGTTATCCAAATATTTTTGAACTTTCGTACTTCCGTATAAACGCTGTGTTGCATCGTCAATTCCGAGGTAAACAACGTAGTGTTTTCCCTCTTCCATTTTCGTGATTTGCTCGGCATACGGAATCATTAATTGTTTTTCCATGCCCCAATCTACAAATGCTCCGTTGTGGTTGACATCGGTACAACGCAAATAAGCAAAGCCGTATAATTCGATAAGTGGCTTGTCTGTTACGGCAACAAGGCGTTCTTCGTGGTCTTTGTAAACAAAAACCTCTAATTCATCGCCTATTTCAAAATCCTCTTTTACATATTTATTGGGTAAAAGAATTTCATCATCTTCATCGTTTACAAGATATGCCCCTGGAGGAGCGAAACGATTGATTGTTAGTTTATTATATTGCCCTAAAAACATTTTAAATTTTAAAAATATGCGCTACCTGCCGAAACAGCACTGTTGATTAAACAAGGTTTGTGCAACTTGTTTGTTATTAATTCTTGTGCAAAGGTATCAAATTGTTTAAACAAAGCCTCAGAATGATAGGTAATACATATCATATCCACGTCATTTTCGTTGATGTGATTAATAATTTTCTTGACACTGTTACCGCTTTCAGCTAATTCGATAAACTCGTAATTAAGATTTGTCTGCGCATAATTTTCGTCAATAACACGGCGTTGAATGTTAATTTTATTCCGAATTAGAACATCGGTTGAGGCTTCATACAATACGTGTAATTTCGCATTAAGTAAATCAGCTAAATGACTTGCTACATTGACAATTTGCATACTTTCTCGACTCGTGTCAACATACAAAGCCATTGTTTTTATATCTAAAATTTCTGTGTTTTCTTGTACGATTAAAAACGGTACGATTGTGCTATCAATTACTTTTATAGCAAAACTTCCGAACAAACGTTGTGTTCCTGACATACCATGCGTTCCCATGATAACAAGGTTTGCGTTTTTTTCCTCTGCATATTTCCCGATTGTGTTGAAAATCGTTCCAATCAAAAGTTGGTACGAGTATTTAATATTGGAATAATAGGGTAATTCAGAAATAAATTTTTCTAATTTTTCATGCGTGATGTCGGCTATTTTATTGTTCGAAATGATGTGAACAATCTGAATTTCAACGTCTAAATTTTTGCTGATGTGTATCGCATAATTTAATGCTTTATCCCCAACGGGAGTGAAATCATAAGGTACTATAAAAAGGTTCTCTTTCATGGCTGTTTGGATTTATTTGTAAATATACTATTAAAAATATAACAACGTATCTCTAAATGAGTAAAAGTGTATAAATATTTATCAAATGGGGTGATTTGAGTGGCAATAAAGACTTAAAATCGTCTTAAATTTTAGTGTAATCACTTACGTTGCAGGCTGTTTTTTAATAATTTTCCAAAATAAATTTTGGGGTAAAAAACGTTTGAGTGTAGCAGCTAAGGTTTCTTTATTTCCTATCAAAACTTCTTTTTTGTTTTTCTGAATGGCGTTGATAATCTGTTTAGCACAAATTTCCGCAGACATTCCTGTTGCTTGATTGTGATCCATTAAACCGTGCGCAGAACCGTCAGCGGTAAGGGCAGCTTTAGAAATTGGCGTATTGATTTTCCCTGGACACAAAATCGTGACGTGAATGTTATACTTTTCTACCTCCAAGCGTAACGACTCATAAAATCCGTGCAAAGCGTGTTTCGATGCACTGTATGCCGAGCGCAAAAAGAACCCGAATTTTCCTGCAATACTCGATGTTACAATGATATGTCCTGCGCTATTTTCAACCATGAAAGGCAACACTAATTTCGTTAAGTAAATATTGCCAAAAAAGTTGATTTCAAACATTTTTCTGTCCACGTCAATCGCTGTTTCTATCACTTCGGCACGTTGACTCACACCACCGTTATTAAACAAAAAATCAATTTTCAAATCCAACGATTTAACCGTTTCAACGGCTTGTTCAATCGTTTCGCTTTTTTCCAAATCCATGGAAATAACATGATGTTTTTCGGGGTTTTTCAAGCTGTTTTTTAGCGTGATAAGCTCGCTTTCCTTGCGAGAAGACAGAATAAACGTAACGTCATAACGTTTGTCCAACTCTTCCACAAAAGCCTTCCCGATACCCGATGACGCTCCTGTTACCCAAACTGTTTTTCCCTCGAAATTACTCATTTTTAATCCGCTAATTTTCCGTATAAATCATAATGATCAGCTTTGGTAATCAATACATTAGCAAAATCGCCAATACGGATAAAATTATCATCTGTTTTTTCAACCAAAACTTCGTTATCGACTTCGGGTGAATCAAATTCCGTTCGTCCGATAAAATAATTTCCCTCTGCTCGGTCAAACAAAACTTTGAAAACTTTGCCAACTTTCGCTTGATTTAACTCGTAGCTAATTCCCGACTGTAATTCCATAATCGCATCGGCACGCTCACGTTTAACATTTTCGGGAACATTGTCCTCAAAATTATAAGCGTAAGTATCTTCTTCGTGTGAATACGTGAAAATTCCCAAACGTTCAAAGCGCATACGTTTCACAAAATCGTACA
>DAOMPZ010000138.1:0-6538 GCA_035445045.1 Crocinitomicaceae bacterium
TTTTGCGATTCACCCTGTTGCAGGACGTTTACCAGGACACATGAATGTATTGTTGGCAGAGGCAAACGTTCCGTATGACATCGTTTTGGAAATGGACGAAATCAATGACGATATGCCAGACACAGACGTTGTAATGGTTATCGGTGCAAACGATGTTGTCAACCCAGGTGCGTTAGACGACCCGTCAAGCCCGATTTACGGAATGCCTGTCATCAAAGCATGGGAAGCCGAAAAAGTGATTGTAATGAAACGTTCGATGTCCGTAGGATATGCAGGCGTTGAAAACCCACTTTTCTACAAAAACAATACGGATATGCTTTACGGCGATGCCAAAGACAGCGTCAATAAAATTTTAGCAGGATTGAAGTAAATCTTAAATATAAATTTCAGGAAAAATCCCACCAAGTTGGTGGGATTTTTTATCTTTGCAAAATGGAAATAGTCGGATATTTAACATCAATTCTTATCGGGATTTCATTGGGATTAATTGGAGGCGGCGGAAGTGTACTGACTGTTCCGTTGCTCGTCTATCTTTTCGCTATTGATGCCGTTACTGCAACAACGTATTCGCTGTTTATTGTCGGAATGACGAGCGTTGTCGGGTCGGTTTCGTACTTTAAAAAGAATTTAGTCAATTTAAAAATAGCACTTGTTTTTGGCGTTCCGTCTATCGTTTCGGTCTTTTTAGTCAGACGATTTTTACTGCACGCCATTCCCAGCACTATCTTCCAAATCGGAAATTTCAGCTTAACCAAAGACATCTTTTTAATGCTAATTTTTGCGATACTGATGCTACTTTCCGCTTACAACATGATAAAAAATAAAAATGTGGAAGAAACAAGCGATAAACCATTCAACTATCCACTTGTTATTTTTCAAGGGTTGTTAGTCGGTGTTTTAACGGGATTGGTTGGCGCAGGTGGCGGTTTTTTAATTATTCCTGCACTCGTTCAATTTTTAAAATTACCGATAAAAAATGCAATTGGAACATCACTTTTAATTATCGCAATCAACTCACTTTCAGGATTTTCATTTTCTTTCTCACACTTCTACATGGCATGGGATTTAATCTTACCAATCACAGGAATTGCCATTATCGGTATTTTAATCGGTAGTGCTATTTCCAAAAAAATAGACGGCAAAAAATTAAAACCTGCTTTTGGATGGTTTATCGTCCTTATGGGAATTTACATTATTGCGGCAGAACTTTTTTTACGATAGAAACTTTCAAAATAGTTGTTGTATCACTTGTCGCAACAGCTTTTCCACCAATTTTGACACCGACAATCCAATGAATTGTTTTGTCGTCTGCTAACACCAACGTATTTTTCTTTTCATAAACCGAAAGATGCGCTTCGTTGATAATTTTAGACACACGTTTTGAACCATTTACGCCTAATAGATTCATTCGGTCGCCGTCTTCCCATTTGCGCAAAATGAGTTTTCCGCAGATTTTTTCT
The DNA here is from genome assembly GCA_035445045.1 of Crocinitomicaceae bacterium. Classification (GTDB taxonomy): domain Bacteria; phylum Bacteroidota; class Bacteroidia; order Flavobacteriales_D; family Crocinitomicaceae; genus 40-80. Next base: position 1,461 of record DAOMPZ010000138.1, read on the forward strand.
TCGTCCAAATAAATACTTGTTTTATCGAAGTTTTTGGGTAATTCCGTAACTTTTTCAAGCAGTAATTCAGGTAAAATTTCGTCTTCTTTTTTGTCAAACCAAAAGCCGTTTTTCGACTTGGAAATAACCCAATCTTTTGTTTCAATAAACTTCCCAATCATAGCCGTTTCAAGTTTTTGAATTTCGAGCAAAAATGATGTTTTGACTTTTATTAAATTCAGAAAAACATACCGCTCATCAATCGTCCATGCTTGAAAAACAGCAATCGAAAGTTCAAAATGATTGGATATATAAACTTCTGATTTCACCTTGTTTTCCATGTTGTTTTTAGCTTGTTGAAAAACGTCAATCAACGTCAAAACCGACTGGTTAAATCCTTGAATATTTCGCTCTAAAAAAGGTAAAATTTCATTACGTAATTTATTTCTGGAAAAATCTAATTCGCCGTTCGACTTATCTTCGCGCCACGGAATATTTTTTTTTCGGGCAAAAGCGTAAATTTCAGCTTTCGTAAAATCCAAAAGTAGACGTAAGATAGTTCCGTTCATAGCTTTAAGCGAAGAAAGCCCTACTATTCCTGCTTTGCGTGCCAACTGCAAATAAAACGTTTCGATAGTATCATTTTGATGATGTGCGACAACCAATTTAGAATGTGGTGTTTTGTCTAAAAATGTTTGAAACCACGTATAACGTAAATTACGGCAAAGTTCCTCTAAATTTCCGCCTTGTTCGTGTTGGATTTTTAAGGTTTCAAACCGTGTCGTGTGAACTTTTACTCCGATTTTTTTGCCGTATTCACACACTAATTTTTCATCTTCCCGTGATGCTTGTCCACGTAGTTGAAAATTAACGTGTAACAGTTCAAAATTCAAATTCGCCTGCTTCATCAAAAAGCACAAAACCATGGAATCAACACCACCCGAACACGCTAAAAAGTATTTTTCAGCAGTGTAATCTACAAAACATTTAGACCAAGATGATGTATTCAATGTGTTTTTTTTTAAGTGAACAAACATACAAAATAATTACGAACGTATTGTTTTTAACAATTCCATAACTAAAGAAAAAAATTTATTAAGCCTGTAATAATAAAAAAATCATACATTTGTTGTGAAGTTTCTAAAAAATCTAAAAAAATGAACTATTTTACAAAAGCTATAACTTTGCGTTTTAGTTTGTTAAAAGAAAAAATGGGTCATATATACCTTATCCTATTTACCCTACTTCTTCATAACTCGTTTTTACAGGCACAAGGTAATAATTGTGCAAATGCCAATCCTTTTTGTGGAAATGCCGCTTATCAAGTTCCAAGTGTTACTAATAACAGTGTAGCGAGTGGCCCTAATTACGGTTGTTTGAATGACCCCAACTTAAATGGAATGCAAAACCCTTCGTGGCACTATTTTGAAGTTGCTCAAAGCGGTACAATACAAATTGACATGATTCAAACAGCTTCCGACGGTAGTTCTGCTGATATTGATTTCACAATGTGGGGACCTTTTACAAGTTTAACTGCTGGTTGTTCAGCAGTCATGTCGGGTAGCACACCACCCATTCAATGTAGTACTGCACCAACAAATACCGAAACAATGGGATTGGGTGTTACAGGAGGTAGTAATTATTGGTACAACCAAGGAACTTCAAATTTGCAAGGTCAGTCAACACCGCCAGCCGCACAAGCAGGCGAAATTTATATTGTCGTAACGACCAGTGCCGCAAACACAACAGGAACATTAACATTCAATCAAACAAGTGGAACAGGCTCAACAAATTGTAATATTGTCGTTCCTGATAATTGTAACATTTCAAACTTAACTGCAACAGCGGTCTGTAATGGAACAGATGCAACTATTTCAGGTTCGTTTAGTGTTGCTACATCATTGACGACAGGAACATTGACCGTTTCTTCCTCGTGTGGCGGCAGTCAAGTTTTTAATGCTCCATTTCCGTCCACATCAACAGTTTTAAACTACACATTTAATGGAGGTGCAGGCGATGGAAGTACGTGTACCGTCACGGCTGTATTTTCGGCCGATGCCACGTGTACCGCCACAACAACCGTCACCAAACCCAATTGTGGTTGTGCATTAACCGTATCACCTACAACTGCCTCGCTGTGTATCGGAGGAACAACAACTTTAACCGCTAACGAAACAGGTGGTACATGGTCAACGAGTGATGCAAACGTTGCTACCGTAGCTAATGGCATTGTAACAGCAGTCGCCAACGGAATTGCCTCTATCACTTATACAAATGGAGCATGTACAGCGACTACACAAATTACTGTTTCAGCACAAGTAATACCATCATTTACCAACCCAGGATCGATTTGTTCGGGAACTTCATTTACCTTGCCAACAACTTCGGATAATGGCATTGCGGGAACGTGGTCTCCTGCGGCAAATAACACAGCAACAACAACTTATACATTTACACCAAATACAGGTTCATGTGCTGTTTCTACAACGATGAATGTTGTTGTAGATAGTTCTACAACACCAACATTTGTTAATCCAGGGCCAATTTGTGCAGGCGCACCGCTTGTTTTACCACTAACATCTACAAATGGTATTAGCGGAACATGTGTGCGCCGTCTGTGACAATGGAGGTTGTTGTTTCAAGCCAAGTAACACCGTTATTTGATAATCCAGGTCCTATTTGTTCCAACGAAACATTCACATTACCGACAACATCTATCAATGGTATTACAGGAGCTTGGACACCTGCGGTAGATAACTCGCAAACGACAACATACATATTTGTTCCGACAGGCTCAACGTGTGCAACCAACACAGCGATGACTGTTGTCGTAAATTCCATTAACACAACAAGTGACGTTACCGCAACAAAAACAACCGTTACGGAAGGCGATAACACAAGTCTAAATGTGACATTAACACCGTATATCCCAGGGATTTTGTACAGTTGGAATCCGACCTCAACTTTAAATTGTACCGATTGTCCAAATCCAATCGCAACACCAAATAGTGCTGGTTGGTACACCGTAACAATGACAACACCCGAAGGCTGTAAATTCAAAGACTCAATTTATATTGACTATCGTATTATTTGTGGAGAAGTTTATATTCCTAACATCTTCTCGCCAAATGGAGACGGAAGTAATGACGTGTTCAAACCTTACGGAAGATGTTTAAAAAGTATGCAATTTACGATTTATGACCGTTGGGGCGAAAAAATATTTTACACCGACGACATCACAGAAGGTTGGGACGGTACATTCCGAGGAAAACCTATGAATAGTGGTACTTATGTTTATCTTCTTACAGCGACCTTGCTTTATGGCGATACTGTTGAAATGAAAGGAAATGTAACACTTGTTCGATAAATTTTAATCTAATCTTAAAACTATGAAAATTAATTTAAAATCAATTTTACTTGTTGGAGCTACAGGAGTATTTGTTCTTTCAAGTTGTGTAAAACAAAAATACAGCGACAAAGATGCAGCTGTAATGTATGCAAAAGCAGAAAGTGCTTTTAATGACATTCCGAGTATTTCTGCACAAGCACAGTCAGGAAATATGATTTTCTTTAAATCGGATCAAGTACATGTGCAGTATGCGGACATTTCAAAAAGTGATGCTTTTATGCCAAAATCTAACTGCAACGTAGTTATTACGATAGATACGGTTGGCACAATTGATACCTTGATTGTCGATTGGGGAACATCGAATTGTACGTGTAACGACGGAAAAACAAGACGTGGAAAAATCATGACTACATGGACAGGCTCTTATTTTGACCAAGGAACAATCATCAAACACATTCCGATTGATTACTATGTCGATGACAATAAAATTGAGGGCGAAATGGTTGTGGAAAACATGGGTACTAACACATCTGGACAACCTTTTTATAATGTAAATGTTAATGGCACAGCAACGATGAATACAGGTGCTGTGATTAATTATACATCAGAACGAGTACGAACGTTTACCAATGGCTACACAACTCCAAGTTTTTTCTTGGACGATGAGTACGATATTACAGGAACAGCAAATGCTGACATTGTAAGTGGACCTTCATACATTGCCGAGACAGTAACACCTTTGCATATCAAGATTGGTTGCCCACACATCACCAAAGGAATTTTAGACTTTACAAAACAAGGTCAACCAAAATGGGTACTTGATTTTGGCGACGGCACGTGTGACGGAAAGTTAACTGCTACTCAAAATGGAAAAAGTTATTCATTAGGAAACTAAAACTATTTTATCTGAAAAAATTATTCAATTTGTTTGCAGATATAAATTATATAACTATATTTGCACTCTCAAATCAGCGGATTTGTAGAAAATTGAAATTATTAAGGCCCGTTCGTCTATCGGTTAGGACGCCAGGTTTTCATCCTGGTAAGAGGAGTTCGATTCTCCTACGGGCTGCTAAATTTTAGAATAAAAACTTTTTAATTAAAAACAAAAATGGCAAATCATAAGTCAGCAAAAAAGAGAATTTTGACAAACGCAAAAACAAAATTGCGTAACAGATACCAACACAAAACAACACGTAATGCTGTTAGAAAATTGCGTGCAATGACAAGCAAAAGCGAAGCAGAAGCATTATTGCCAAGCGTAGTTTCTATGTTGGATAAAATTGCAAAAAACAACATTATTCACAAAAACAAAGCAGGAAACTTGAAATCAGGTTTGATGGTAAAAGTGAATGGTTTATAATTAAACACATTTTTTTCATGATAAAAGGGGGAGCATCGCTCCCCTTTTTTGTATCTTTATCCTGTGAAAGTAGTTTTTCAATCATTCTTACTTTTCTTTCTGTTGACGTATGCCGTTTGCGCAAACGCCCAATACACAATTGTATCTACCTCACAAGATACATTGACTTATGAAAACAGGGTATTAACCCATAAATTAGATTCTGTCGCACTGGTACAATCAGGTTATTTAACCTTGCAACCAGGCGGAAATTTCAATTCACTCGGTGGAATTTACCAAAACGATTTTTTAAACGGTTTTTCACTTTTCAGACAACACGTCCCTCGTTTTTCAAATTTAAAACAAGCGTACGCTGGACTTCCGCATTTGGGTTTTTATTATGCTTTT
>DAOMPZ010000139.1:0-6479 GCA_035445045.1 Crocinitomicaceae bacterium
AAATGGAGCAAACGGTCAACAAATAGGTGGTTGTCCACATACTGCAGCGATGCAAGGTGGTGCAGGAGCAAATGACGGAGGAGGGAAAGGAGCAAATGGTGTCAAAAATAATATCCAAAGTATGCATAAACTAAATGGAAATGCAGGCTCGCCGTATGGAGGTGGCGGAAGTGGTGCAGGCATACATTTGAACAGTTGGGCAAACCAATGGGTGCTTGCCAATGGTGGCGCAGGTGCGAATGGCGCAGTTATTATTGAATACACTGTAAGCGGTTCTTTACCTGATAAACCATCTGTAATAGCAGGAAATAATGTGTTGCCATGCGGTGGTGGAACAGAAACTTATTCTGTAACAAACGAAGCAGGAATTACCTACACATGGACATATTCGGGAACAGGAACAATCACAGGAACAGGAAATACAGCATCGTTAACGGCTACAACAGGCGGTACAATTACGGTAACGCCAACGGGAATGTGTGGTGACGGCCCTTCTGAAACCTTAAATGTAACGATTGAAACACCTCCGAATAATCCCATTTCTATTTCGGGAACGTCACCGATACCGTGCGGTTCTTCGACCAATACATACACAGCTACGGCAGTTGCAGGCGTAACATACACATGGTCGTATTCGGGAACAGGAACAATTACTTCAGGGCAAGGAACGAACACCATTACACTTGATGCAACATCGGGAGGAACGCTTGCGGTTGCCATTTCAAATGTATGTGGAAACGGAACACAGACAACTTATACCGTTGCACAACAAGCATCACCTAACAATCCGTCTGTTATTTCGGGAAATAATAATTTGCCTTGCAACGGTGGTTCGGGAACGTATTCCGTGACCAATGTTTCGGGCATAACTTATACATGGTCGTATTCAGGAACTGGAACGATTACTTCAGGGCAAGGAACAAACAGTATCACACTTGATGCAACTTCGGGAGGAACATTGACAGTAACGCCGTCTAATGCGTGTGGCAATGGAACTCCTCAAACAATTTCAATATCCTTGGGAACAACGCCTATAAATTTGCAACCTATCCAAGGAAACACACTAATTCCATGCGGTGGCGCAAGCGGAACATATTCTGTGATAAACGAAACAGGAATTACCTACACATGGTCGTATTCAGGTCAAGGAACAATTACTTCGGGACAGGGAACAAGTACCATTACGCTTGATGCTACAACAGGAGGAGTGCTTACCGTTGCAACCGCAAACGACTGTGGAAATGGCCCTTCGGAAACACTTACAATTATGTTAGATGTTGCAAATCAAACGGTGGATTTTAATTTACCGAATAACTTATGTATCAACGGAAATACGGTAACTTTGGCAGGAACTCCAGCAGGTGGTCAATTTACGATGAATGGAAATACTATTTCTGAAATTAATCCAACTGCCTTAGCTGTTGGAAGTTACACAGTGAAATATACCGTAAACGACAATGGTTGTCTTTTGACAGCAGACAAAACGGTTCAAATTAACGGATTGCCACAATTATCAAGTGATTTAGCACCCGAATATTGTCATGGAACACCGTCCGTAGCAATTCATTTTCAGCCAAACGGCGGAACAGCAACAGGCGATTATTTGACAGGAACAACATTAAATTTAACCAATGCCACGAGTGGAGCGCACACTGTGACATATAGTTATACAGATGCAAATGGTTGTTCGGCAACAATGACTCAAAATTACACGGTAGGAACGGAACTTAACACAACAATTTCGTATGAAGAAAGTTGTATGAATGTGGTGACGTTTGCCGTGAGCGATGAGAACTATCAATACAATTGGAATTTTTATGCGTTTGGCACATCAACGGAGAAAAAGCCACAAGTTCAATTCGGTTCAGTTGGAACGCACCCAATAGCGGTCACGATTACGGACAGTAAAAACTGTTCAAAAGTAATACAACAAGATGTCATTGTTTCGGGAACAACGGTTAACACAACTTTGAATATCCCAAATGTAATAACGGTAAACAATGACGGAGTTAATGACTTTTTTGAGTTGGATGCATCATTGTTTGATTGTTTAGACCTAACAATTACGATTGTAAACCGTTGGGGAAATCCAATTTTTGAATTAGATAAGGACAATTTAAAATTTGAAGGCAAAACAACGAAAGGGAAAGAAATAACCGAAGGTGTTTACTTTTACAGTGTCGATTCAGAGAAATTAGGTTGTAAAAATGGCGTAGGAACGAACAATTGCAACGGATTTATTACGATTATAAAGTAAGAGTTTTCAATAAGGAATGAGTTTAAATCATTCCTTATTGAAAACAGCTTAACGCTTTTTCTTCCGAGCTTTCTCTCTCGGCTTTAAATTTTTCTTTTTGTCCTTTTGATTTTTCAATTTCTTTTCGTGGAAAGCAGCACCGACATTTTCACGTTTGGGAAGTTTTACTAATAAGTTTTTCATCTTCACTTCGGGTTGTTCGCTAGCAAGTAATTCGTCCGAAATAGCAACTTCTTCAGGTAGTGATGAATGTTCAATTGGTGCGTTGATGAATTTTTCGATAGCTTCAAAATTTTCTTTTTCCAAATCCGAATAAACTGTAATTGCAACACCTGTCATACCTTGACGACCTGTTCGCCCGATGCGGTGAATGTAATTTTCTTCTTTAATCGGAACATTCAAATTGATAACGTGCGACACTTCGCTGATGTCCATACCTCGTGAAATCAAATCCGTTGCGACCAAAATCCGCAATTCGTTATTCTTGAATTTATCAACGGCATTGAAACGGTAATTTTGCGCTTTATTCGAGTGAATGACATCAACTTGCGTGTCGTAAACTTTGGCTAATTTTTCATAAATAATATCTGCAAATTTCTTACTTTCGGCAAAAATCAACACTTTTTTAAATTTATCGTCTTCCAACAAATGAAACAGTAAATTAATTTTAGTATTGAAATTCGGAACGTTGTATGCAACTTGCTGAATCAACTCAACAGGTGTTCCCGCAGGTGCAGCCTCGACGTAAATAGGAGCAATAAAATATTCATCAATGATTTCTTCAATATCTTCGTCCATGGTTGCACTGAACAGCAGTGATTGCTTCCGTTCGGGCAGTAAATCCAAAATATTAGAAAGCTGTTTTCTAAAGCCTAAGTTCAACGTTTCATCTACTTCGTCAATGATAAAGCGTTTGATGTTTTTTGCAATTAAATCGCCGTGTAACATCAAATCCAAAACTCTTCCTGGCGTTCCGACAACAACGTCACAGCCTTGTACAATTTCTGCCGCTTGTGTTTTGATATTTGCTCCACCATAAACACCTACCGTTACAACATTCATGTAGGTTGTCAATTGTTTGATTTCTTTGCAAACTTGCGCCACCAATTCACGTGTGGGAACGATAATCAAAATTTGTGGAAACGGATTTTTGGCAAATTGCCACATTTTCAAACACGGCAATAAATACGCTAAGGTTTTTCCTGTTCCTGTTTGTGCAATACCCAAAACATCTTTACCTGACAAAATTATGGAAAATGCTTTTTCTTGTATGACAGTCGGGACTTCATAACCGATGTCGTCTAATGCGTTTAGTAAAGGTTTATTTAAGTTTAAATCTGAGAATCTCATATTAATTGTTAATGTTGTGGGTGATTTATTGTCGAGTTAAATATCTTTTCAGCTTATAAAAGTAATCAAAAATAATGATAAACGAAAAAAGCCTGTCCATTGGACAGGCTTTTTTATAATTTAAAAAAAATAATTATGATGAAAAATTATTTCCCTTCTTCCATTGATTTTTTCAATTCAGTAAGCGCATCTAAATCGCCTAATGTTGATTTTTCAATGTTTTGTGCTACTTTCGGAGCTTTAGCAGTTTTTGCAGCTGGTGCTTTTTCAACACCTTCTTCAAATGTTCTGCTGTGAGAAACAACAATTCTTCTAATATCTTTGTTGAACTCAATAACTACAAAGTTTAATGTTTCGTCAACTTTTGCAGTCGAACCATCTTCTTTTTTCAAATGTTTAGCAGGACAAATTCCTTCTAAACCATAAGGAAGAGCGATGATACCAGATTTATCTTTCGTATCAACAATTGTTCCTTGATGTTCTGTACCTTCCGCAAATGTAGTTTCAAATACGTCCCATGGATTTTCTTCCAATTGTTTGTGTCCTAAAGAGATACGACGACTTTCTTGGTCGATTTCTAATACAACAACTTCAATCTCGTCTCCGATTTTACAGAACTCAGATGGGTGTTTGAATTTCTTTTGCCAAGAAAGGTCTGAAATGTGAACCAATCCGTCAATTCCTTCTTCCAATTCTAAGAATACACCGAAGTTTGTGAAGTTTCTAACTTTTGCTGTATGTTTTGTTCCAATAGCATATTTAGATTGAATTTCTGCCCATGGATCTGGCATCAATTGTTTGATACCCAAAGACATTTTGCGTTCTTCTCTATCTAATGTTAACACAACCGCTTCAACAGTATCACCGATTGTCATGAAATCTTGTGCTGTTCTCAAATGTTGAGACCAAGACATTTCTGAAACGTGAATTAAACCTTCAACACCTGGAGCGATTTCAATAAATGCACCGTAATCAGCTAAAACAACAACTTTTCCTGAAACTTTATCATTAACTTGTAAGTTTGCATCTAAAGCGTCCCATGGATGTGGTTGTAATTGTTTCAAGCCAAGAGCAATACGTTTTTTATCATCGTCGAAATCTAAGATAACCACTTTTAACGTTTGGTCTAACTCAACGATTTCTTCAGGGTGATTTACACGACCCCAAGATAAGTCTGTGATATGGATTAATCCGTCAACACCGCCTAAGTCGATGAACACACCGTAAGAAGTAATGTTTTTAACAACACCTTCTAAGATTTGTCCTTTCTCTAAGCCCGAAATGATATGTTTCTTTTGCTCTTCGATTTCTGCCTCGATTAACGCTTTGTGTGAAACAACTACGTTACGGAACTCTTGGTTAATTTTAACCACTTTGAATTCCATGTTTTTACCTACGTAAACATCGTAGTCACGGATTGGTTTAACGTCAATTTGAGAACCTGGTAAGAATGCTTCAATTCCGAATACGTCCGCAATTAAACCACCTTTAGTTCTACATTTAACGTAACCTGTAATAACTTCACCTGTTTTAAGAACGTCATTAACACGTAACCATGCTTTGTGCATTCTTGCTGTTCTGTGCGAAACAACCAATTGACCTTGTTTGTCTTCTTGACATTCTACATAAACGTCAACTTTGTCGCCAACTTTTACATCTGGATTGTAACGGAATTCCGAAATCGGAACAACGCCCTCAGATTTGTAACCAATGTTGATTACCGCTTCTCTTTTTGTTAAAGCTACAATTGTTCCTTCAATCACTTCCTTTTCGTTGATAGAAGACAATGTTGCTTCGTACTTGTCTTTTAGTTCAGCACGTTGAACTTTCGTGTAACCGTCGTTCGCTAATGCTTCCCAATCAAAATCAGGTGTTCCCTGACCAATAATGTTGTTTTCTGCCATAAGGCTTTTAATTAATTGTATTTCATTGAATTCCGAAACAATGAAAGAGTAAAACATAACTGCATAAATCGGAATTGACAGTTTATTTTGAGGCGCAAAAGTACGGATATTTTTCTTTGTGACAATTATTTTATAAAATTAATTTCTCAAAAATAAAAAGAATAAAGTCCAAACCGCTAAAAAAAAGAAAGTTTCACTAATTTTGCCCCATGAAGACAAAATCCTTAAAGAAGAACAAGGTAAACGTTGTGACGTTGGGCTGTTCCAAGAATGTATTTGACTCGGAAGTCTTAATGGCACAGCTGAAAGCAAATAAATTCGAGGTAGAACACGAGGCTACACAAGATGATTCCGAAATTGTTATCATCAATACGTGTGGTTTTATCGACAACGCTAAACAAGAATCCATTGACACCATTTTGCGCTTTGCCGAAGCAAAAAATGACGGTCATGTGGACAAATTATACGTAACAGGTTGCTTGGTACAACGATACAAAGACGACTTAGAAAAAGAAATTCCCGAAGTGGATTCGTTTTTTGGAACGAGAGATTTGCCACGCTTGCTAAAAACTTTAAACGCCAACTACAAAAAAGAATTGGTGGGTGAACGTTTGTTGACAACTCCTTCTCATTTTTCATACTTCAAAATTGCCGAAGGTTGCGACAGACCGTGTTCATTTTGCGCTATTCCGTTGATGCGTGGCGGACACACGTCAACGTCAATTGAAGATTTGGTAAAATCAGCGGAAAGTTTGGCTGCGAAAGGCGTTAAGGAATTGATTTTAATTGCGCAAGACTTAACCTATTACGGTTTAGATCTCTATAAAAAACGAAATTTAGCTGAATTGTTGGAAAACTTAGTAAAAGTTGAGGGTATCGAATGGATACGTTTGCATTATGCTTTTCCAGCAGGTTTCCCGATGGATATTTTAGACGTAATGAATGATAATCCGAAAATTGTTAAATAC
>DAOMPZ010000140.1:0-6232 GCA_035445045.1 Crocinitomicaceae bacterium
GATAGCGAGGTAAAACAAAACGCCGTTTTTTAATTGTGTTTCGCCCATTTTGAGTTGGTCGAACACTTCCAACGTACGCTGAACAACATCGCTATCACACGTTGTATCTATATGCAAACGGATTTCGCCCGACGTATTTTTTTCAGCCTCTTGAATAGCCGAAATTAACTGCGCTTGCTGTTCCGAAGTAAAAAAATCGCGTGAACGTGTCATCATTCTATTTTTACATTCCGCTAATATCGGGAGCTGTATCTGCGCCTGACGCTGCTTTGAAATAACCAAACTCTTTGTAACCGAACATCTTAGCCATAAGTGATTTCGGAAATGTCACGATACCTTTATTGAATGTTTCCACTTCAATATTATAGCGTTTTCTTTCTGTAGAAATTCTATTTTCGATACCTTCATATTGTGTTTGGAAATCTCTGAAAGCGTCCACCGACTTCAATTCAGGGTATCTTTCAACAACAACCATCAAACGTCCCAAAGACTGACCGAATTGGTCTTGTGCTGCTTGGAATTTTTCAATGTTTTCGGGTGTCAAATTGTTCGCATCAATATTCACACTTGTTGCTTTAGAGCGTGCTTCAATTACTTCTGTCAACGTTCCTTTTTCAAAATTTGCTGCTTTTTGAACGATAGCCAACAAATTTTTGGTTTTGTCCATACGTGATTGATACGACTCTTCCACTTGCGCCCATTGTTTCTTAACAGTTTGCTCTGCTTTTGCCATCGAGTTATACGATGAACAGCCATAAATTCCCAAAACCGCTAATGCAATTAACCATACGGCTTTTCCTTTCAATTTTTCCATTTAGTTTTTAGTTTAATGTTACTTGTGCGAAGATACTAATTTATTTTTAAAATTCGACAGAAAACATTAAAGAAACTTTCCAAATTCTTCTTGAATGGCGTTGCCTTTATCTGCGTTATACCATTTTTGCAATTCAACTTTTAGTTCTTCAAAGGACATTTCTTTTTCTTTGAGTTCGTCAAAATACGCTTGACACGCCACAGGTCTTGGCCCCCAAACGTGTAAATCTTGCCCATTTTCGTTGCGAATAATTAATTTCGGAATGGATTTTCCGCCATTTGTCAAGTAATTATCAATTTCAGAACCGCTGTCACGGAGTTGGATTTCCAATGTAATATTTGGATTTTGCTCGGACATCAACGCAATAAACGGAACTAAATGTGCTGCATCGCCACACCAAGGTTCGGAAATCAACACCCACGTTTGTTTTTCGTTGATATTTTGCAATTTTTCAATCGTTTCAGCATGAAGTTTTCCGTTTTTCAGCCAACGATTCATGCGTGACCAATTCAGTTTTGCATAATCCAAATAACTTGCATCGTCATACGGCGCAATGGGCGTTTCAGCATTCAAAACGCTCTCAAAATAGGTAATGTATTCCTTAAAGTTCATATTGTTTTTTTTCTGCAAAGGTACTATTTGTATTTTGATATATTTGTAACAAATGTTACGGATTTGTTTTTTTTATTTTAATTGCCACAGATAACGCCACAAAGGCTCAAAGACACAAATGTTTAAGAACCAATGTTTATTTTCTTTTAACTTAGTGTCAAAAGAATTTGATTTAGAAACGATTAATACAAATGTTGAAAGTGTAAGGCAAGAAATCTACTCCAAGAAAAGATTAGGCAAAGTCTTTTAAACTTACTTAAAAACGAAACTTTTGACGAAAAACACCCTAAATCACACCGTCATAATATCCTAATGTCCTTCCGTCTTATTTTCTACAAACATACACAAATGCAGGCGGAATATTCAATGCTGTAAATTCGACGTTGACAGACGGAAAGTAATGTTTAAAAATGCCTTTGCATTGTTGAGAATATTGGAATTGAGTCATGATACCGTCCGTTTTTAGGCTTTTGTAGCTTTCTTTCACAATACTTTCACGAATTTCCTTTGGAATGATACTTAACGGCAAGGACGAAACGATGTAATCAACTTCGGTAATGTTATCTTCTGCGAGGTATTTTTGCAAATTAGCCGAAGAATCGCAAATGATTTTAACACGGTCATCGTGAATTTCTCGCTTTAATGTAGCGACAAAATCTCGGTTTAACTCAAAAACAAAAAGTTTAGAATTTGGACTTAATTTCTGCACAATCTTTTTTGTAAAAACACCCGTTCCCGGTCCATGTTCCACAACAACAATATCTTTGGAAAAATCAATATTTTTCAGCATTTTTTTTGCTAAAAATGATGAACTCGGCGTAACTGAGCCAACCTTGGAATTTTTTTTAAAAAAAGCCGTGAAAAATTTACCCGAACGCTTAGCCATCAATCTTTGAGTTGGATTTGACCTCTGTTAATAACCGCTAAAACACTTCCTTTCAGCGTTTGACCAAGCATATATGTATTTTTACAGCCCGAAATTAGATTTTCATGCGTAAATTCCCATTCTTTAGACGTTGAGAATACCGTCAAATCGGCAGTATTTCCAATTTCTATTTGCGTATCAGTATTTTCGTTTAAAAATTCACGGTTACGGTTGCCTAAAACGTCCAACACTAATTCCAAGTTAAATTCTGGAGCTTGCATTAACTCATTGATAAACGTCTGAAAACGAATTGTCCCGAAAGAGGCATCGTCAAAAACTACGTCTTTTTCTTCTGTGTCGCACGGTCTGTGATTGGAAACAATGTAATCAATGGTTCCGTCTTTCAAGCCTGACCAAAGTGCTTTGCGGTCGTCTTCGGTGCGCAAAACAGGGAAAAATTTATAATTGGAATCGAATGTCAAATTTTTGTCTTCGTTGAAAATCAAATGCTCTACATGAACATCTGCCGTTACGTTAATACCGTCTTTTTTCGCTTGGCGAATTAACGCAACACCGTGAGCTGTGGAAATTCCTGTCAAATGTAAGTTTCCGCCTGTGTATTCCGCTAAACGGATATTTCGCTCAATATCAATCCATTCCGAAACTGACGGATCGGCTTTTAAACCTGTCATCGCCGAAACAACACCCTCATTCACAATACCGTGTTTGGACAACGCAGCGTCATTGGCAAACGTCACAATTTTACCGCCAAAAGTCTTCGTATAAAAAAGCGAACGGTATAAAATTCCCGAACTGATGCGTTTCATATCGTCCGTAAAAGCAACTGCGCCCGACTGCAACATATCGTAAAATTCAGCCATTTCTTCGCCCTTAATTCCTTTCGTTACCGAACCGTAAGGGTGTAATTGTACCAAATGATTTTCGGCTTTGCGCAACTGATATTCGATTTGCGTTTTGTTGTCTGCAACAGGGTGCGTACTTGGCAACGAGCAAACATGTGTAAAACCACCAAAAGCTGCGGAATCTAACGCCTTTTCGATTGTTTCTTTGTACTCTTCTCCAGGATCACACAAATAGGCTTTCAAATCGACCCAACCTCTGCTGACTGCTAAATCCGTTCCGTCAACCACTACGGCATTTTCGTCCGTGATAGAGTTTTCAATGTTTGTAATAAAGCCGTTTTCGATTAAGATGTCTTTGGTTTGTAGGTAAAAAGATGATGTTTTATCAAAAATTTTAACCGCTTTTAATAAATATCTCATAGTGTGTGACTTACTTCCAGAATTTAATTAATGTCATTTCCACAAGGAAAAACAGGAGTGACAAAAGTAATAATTGTTTCCAATATTCTTTCTTGTTATCCGTATTAATTGGCAAATTCATTGCATTATTTTCCAAAACGCTACTTTTAACATTCTCAAAACCAAGTTCTTTTAAGGAATGTGTCAGTGAATCTAATTTTACGTATTCCATAAGCGACTCATCACGGTTGTAATTCAACGCTAATTGCGCAACTTCCTGTTCATCAACAACTTGATATTGACCTGCGACGATGTTTTTGTTTGGAATTTGTAAAACCGAAATCCAACTTTTTCCTTGGCTCAAACGCTTAAATGGAATAAATTCAAACTGTTCATTAACCAACTTTAGCGGTCGTTCGGGTTGCGCTTGAACGATTGGATATTGTTGCTCTTTTCCGATTGTCAAATAAAGTGGTTTTGCACTCGTTCCCAATTCGCCAACACGCAGTAAAACCGTGCTAAAAATGGCATTTGTCAAGAAATTTCCGTCTTCTTTGGTCAAGGAACTTGCAAACAAAAACGTGTTGTTTTGAGCCGAACGAACTAAAATCGGAGCGTCATTTTCCAATTTAAGCAACGAAACGACATTTCCCGACGGCGTAACTTTCCAATAACTGTTCATCGTTGGCAACGTAATGTTTTTGGGCGTTTTTTTGAATACACCTTTAAAAAACAAATCGTTGGAATTGACGTTGGTAATTTTAAATTTCTCGTTGACTTTCGCTGTTACATTTGACAAACTAAGTGCTTTTAACAAGGTGTTTAATTCTTGCATATTTGCCGATTTCGCAGGAAAAATGATAATTCCCGAGCCGTCTTTTGCTTTCGTTGTTAATTGCTCGATAAGTCCGGAAGAATAGGAATTTAAACCGTTTAAAACAATCGTGTTTGCCTTTTGCAAAACAGCATTGTCAATACTTTTGTAATTAAACTCGTCAACGTTGTAAAATTTGTCCAATTCGTAAACCGAACGCACATTTGCGACTGCATCTTCGCCGTTAATAACAACCGTATTGTTCTTATCTTTAACGTAATACGAAAAATACAAATCATCGTCAAAAATAATTCCCTCGTCAATAACGCTCAATTTTCCGTTGACCCAACCTTTTTGATTATCGGAATAATTCACGACAACGTGCGCCGTATCATTCGCTCGAATTGACACAAAAATATCACGTTGCGTTTGGTTGGTTTTGACATTCAACGCCACATTATCCAAGGTTTGATTGCCGTAATTTCGTACCACAACAAACAATTCGTTTTGCGTATTCAAATTGAAATTTGGGTTGGTAAACCACGCTGTATCAATCGAAATATTGGAACTTTTTTGTGCTTTTAACTGAACAGGAAAAATGTTTGTTTGCTTGTTAATGAGCAAGTCTTTACTATTGTTAGTATTCTGAAAATCAGATATAAAAATATAATTATTTAAGGTTTTTGTTTCGCTATTTTCCAACTGCGTTTGTACCCAATTTGCTGTTTCGCTAAAACTTTTGGACAAAGGCGAAATTGTCAATTGATTGATGCGTTCCGTTGCCTCTTTTTTGGAATAAACACGTTGTTCTTCAGTCGATTGATTGTTGGAAACGATGTAAAATTGTTCGTCATCACCCAAGGTATTGACAATCTTTTTTGCCTGCATTTTTGCTACTTCAAACAATTGTCCTTCACTTCCTAAATTGGTCATGGAAAAAGAATTGTCGATGTAAATAGCAGTCAATTTGCTCAATGGTGTTTTGGAATTTAGCGGAAAATAAGGTTTTGCAAACGCCAAAACAAGCGCAATAAACGCCAACAAACGACTAATTAAAATCAACAAATGTTTGAGTTTTTTAACCGATTTCGTTTCCTGTTCAACTTGTTTGACAAAAATTAAACTCGAAAAGTAAAGCGTTTTAAACCGTTTAAAATGAAAAAGATGAATAATAATCGGAATTGCCAACAAAAGCAACGCCCACAACGCATACGGATTTTCAAATTTCATAGTACAAATTTAGAAAATTTCTTTCATAACATGGTATTTTTTGAAAACACACATGCAATTTTAAACTCTTTTTTGTTAAAATTATTTTTTTCTATTCAACATTGAAAATAGTTTTATAATTTTCGAGACGATAATTTTAAAATTTTCAAACTATGAAGAAAAACTATTTTAAAAGTAAATTTAGTTCAGTAGTAACGAAATTTACGGTTGTATCAGCCGTGTTTTTTGCGGTAAACACTATTCAAGCCCAATCAAATACTTTACCTCCGACAGGAAATGTCGGTATTGGGACAACAAATCCGACAAGCCGTTTGCAAGTCAACGGAACGGCACAAATTGACTCGTCTTTGTATGTGAATGATTCCGTGATTATTCAAAAAAGTGCTGTTGTCAAAGATGTGCTACGTGTCGATAGTGATGTGATTGTCAAAGGCAACATTAACGTTAAAAATGATTTAAAAGTAAAAGGGAAAGCCGTTTTTAAAGGCGATGCGGTCGTTGATAGTAATGTTACGGTTAAAAACGATTTGAGAGTCAACGGAAAAGCAACTCTAAAAGGAGATGTTGTCCTCACAGACGGTTTTTTGAGGTTAAAAGATTTGGGCGATACTTCCTTGCAAGGAAACGGCGTGTTG
>DAOMPZ010000141.1:0-6231 GCA_035445045.1 Crocinitomicaceae bacterium
GTCGCTAATGCACCGTTGAATGCACCACCTGTGTTTGTAGCGTCGTATTTACCAATTCCTCGTTCAACATCATAAGGAGGTTCTTCGACTTCAACATCTTGTGTAATATTCAAACGAACAGCTGGGTGCGCTGCTAAGTCCGCAGGATTTTCAAAATTACACGCACTAAATACTAGGGGAAATGCTAATGCTATAATTGCAATACTTTTATTTTTCATGATTGATTGTTTTTTGGTTCAAATATATAAAATATTCTTGAATGTGAATATAATAAATTAAAGAAAAAGATGAAATGCGTTTTTTTCTTGTTTTTAAACACACTATTACTCTTTATCAAAACTACTAAACGCTCCCAAACATCACATCTTATTCGGCACAACAATCCCTAACAAACGCATTCCTAAACGAATGACTTTACCGACATTTTGGCAAAGGATTAAACGGGAAATTTTCAGTTCTTCGTCTTCTTCTTTTAAGATGTTTGTCGTTTGGTAATAGCTGTTAAATGCTTGTGTCAAATCAAAACAGTAATTCACGATTACAGACGGCGAATAACTGTTGGCAGCCTCGTCAATAACGTTGCGGAAACGAATTAATATTTTAACCAATTCAATGTCTTCGGCACTTAGTTTTTTTACCGTATCGAGTTTAATTCCGTTGTTCTGTGCTTTCTGCAACAATGATTGAATACGAGCATAACCGTACTGTACAAAAGGTGCTGTATTTCCGTTCAACTCAACAGACTCTAATGGCTTGAACATCATGCGTTTTTTCGGGTCGTTTCTTAGTAAATAATACTTCAATCCACCAATCCCGATTGTATGATTTAACTCCTCAATTTGCGCTGTGGTTAAACCTTCCAAATGCCCACGTTCTGCCGTCATTTTTCTTGCTTCAATCAACATTTCGTCCATTAAATCGTCCGCATCAACGACTGTCCCCTCACGAGATTTCATTTTTCCTGTCGGTAAATCAACCATGCCATACGACAAATGGAAACATTTTTTTGCCCAATCGTAACCCAATTTCTGCAAGATTAAAAACAAAACTTTAAAATGGTAATCTTGCTCATTTCCAACAGTATAAACAATTCCGTCTAAATTCGTATAATCTTTAAAACGTTCGATTGCCGTTCCAATATCTTGTGTCATATAAACCGATGTGCCGTCCGAGCGCAACAATAATTTTTCGTCCATGCCGTCAGCTGTCAAATCGCACCAAATCGAGCCGTCTTCTTTTTGGTAAAAAACGCCTTTTTGCAGTCCGTCCAACACAACATCTTTCCCTAAAATATAGGTGTCAGATTCGTAATATAACTTATCAAAATCGACATTCATGGTTTTGTATGTCGTGTCAAAACCTGCGTAAACCCAACCGTTCATCATCTCCCACAACGCATAAATTTCGGGGTCTTTCGCCTCCCACTTGATAAGCATTTTTTTAGCTTCGTGTAAAATTTCCGTTCGAGGTTTTGTTAAATCTCTGAGTTTACCGTTGATTTCTTTGATGGCTTTTTTATCATCTTCGTTGGTCGCATCTTTTTCTGCCTTAGCAGCTATCAATTTGTGAAATTCAGCCATAGTATTTTCAGAAACATCGTCGTCAAAGTTACCTCGTTCCCATTCATCGACAATCGCTTGTGCTTGTGCGTTATACTGAACGTCAAATTCAACGTAGTATTTTCCAACGAGTTTATCGCCTTTCAAGCCTGAACTTTCGGGAGTTTCACCGTTTCCGTAACGTTGCCACGCCAACATACTTTTGCAAATGTGAATACCTCGGTCGTTGATAATCTGCGTTTTGACAACTTTATGTCCATTTGCTTTTAAAATTTCAGCAACAGAATAACCCAAAAATATATTCCGCAAATGCCCTAAATGCAAAGGTTTGTTTGTATTCGGCGAAGAATATTCAACCATTTTCAACGATGTCGAATTAGGTGTTAAATAACCGTAATTTTCCGCTTGTTGAATAGTATTTAAACTTTCGACCCAAAAATTTTCGTCAATAACGATGTTCAAAAAACCTTGAATAACATTAAAACGTGTTACCGCAGGCACTTTTTCCGTCAAAAATTCGCCTAATTTATGCGCTACTTCATCGGGTTTTGCTTTTAATAATTTAGCAAAAGGAAATGTTACCAAGGTAAAATCACCCTCAAATTCTTTACGTGTTTGTTGAAACTGAATTGATTTTTCATCTATCTGATTTCCAAATAATTCGTTACTATTTTCAATAAGAATTTTCTTAATTAATTCTTCCATTTTTTTATTTACTTAAAACGTTGACACTTTCCTCGATAACATCTAAAGCGATTTCCGCCATACGGTTCACTTTGTCGTCCAAACAAGGATTAACTTCTACCACTTCAAAACAACCGATTTTCGGCGATTGAAGCAGTTCTAAAATTAACAATTTCACTTCATCGGGTTGCAACCCATTTTCGACAGGTGTTCCTGTGCCGTAGGAACTTAATTTGGGGTCCATCGAATCCACGTCCCACGTTAGGTAAATCCAATCGCAAGCGGAGAGTTTTGCTAATATTTGGCGAGCAACTTCTTTCGCTTTTAATTGTTCCACTTCGGCAACAGTAAAATTCTTGATATTCAATTTATTAATCAAAAAATCTTCTTGTTCTTCCGTATCTCGAACACCAATATAAATTAAGTCATCTGGCGAAATTTTAGGCGAAATATTACCGTAATTTTTCAATTTATCCCACGCTTCCACAATATCCGAAGAAAGTTCGTTGACTTTACACTCCAAATTGTCGCTATCCAGCGGAATTGACAACGGCATTCCGTGCATATTTCCCGACGGCGTTGTGTAAGGCGAATGTAAATCAGCGTGTGCATCAATCCAAATAACGCCCAAACGTTTGGTCGGTTCGGCAATTTTCATCGCACTAACCGTTGCTGCTGCTGAACCGTGGTCGCCAGCGATAACAAACGGAAATTTACCGTCTTTTATGACTGAACCAACCGTTTCAACAATATCGCCAAAAAGTTGGGAATAACCTTGAATATTTTTTGCTTTAGACGGCTCTGGAGCTAAATCCAACACGTGATTTTGATTGGGTAAATACTGAACTGTATTTGGATTAAATAACGTTTTTGATTGTTTTCTTGCGGCAGTTAAAATAGCAAAAGGTCCTAAAGAAGCACCACGAGTTCCAGCTGTAATTTCAGAAGAATTGATGATAAATTGAATCGCTTTACGCATAAATTGTTTTTTGTTAAAGGGCAAATATAGTATTTTTTGACGTTATGACCGTATGACTTTAAGACATTATGACGGATAAATAAAGGTCATTAACCAAAACAGCAACGGCAATCCCGAGCAACTTTCTACCCAAAAGGAAAAGTAAAAATCGGTTCTTTCGTGTTTTGTAAAGTAAATCAAGGCAAGCGTAATGATTGAAGTGAATGAAAACGCTATAAAAAATGATTGTTCTAAATACAAATACGCTAACATCCATGCGCTAACAACAAATATATACGCCAAAATTTTTGTATTTCGTACACCAATAATATGTGGAAACGTGACCACAAACGGTTTGTCGCGTTCCATATCTCGAATGTCGAATGGTAAAACCAATGCCGTGACAAACAGAAAACTAATCAGGAAAATCGGTAAATTAAATTCCTCAAAACTCAACCAAGCATTCATCAAACCCCAAATAAAACCAACGTAAAATACTTTTAGCAAGGGAATTTTACGAATGTTGATTTTCAAGAAAAAACTATTGTACAACAACCCTAAAAAACAAATAATCGCCAACTTATACAAACGCTCGATGTTGTGATTTTGAATTATCAACACAATACAAAAAAAAGCTAGTAACGCATTGAACAATAGTATTTTAAATATTTTAGTCGAATATTGATATTCCGTATAAAGATAACCACTAAAATACGTCAACAGCAACAAAAAGAATGTCGGAAAACGAAACGTTCCTTGCTCCAATATGAAAAACGAGGCAAACAACGTTCCCATTAACGAAACGTATAATTGACTGTCAATGACGTGCTTTTGAAAATGTTGAGCAATTCGCATTAACGCAAAAGTATTTATTTTTTTGACATTAGGACAGTATGACTTTAGGACGTTACGACGGTCGTAATGTCCTAAAGTCATAACATCTAATTTCAGATAACTTTGTTATAGAAAATCTAAATATTGGTTTTAATTGTATTTAGTCATTATATTTGCAAAAAATTTCAATCAAGGATATGGCAATCATCATTACAGACGAATGTATTAACTGCGGTGCGTGTGAACCCGAATGTCCGAACAATGCTATTTACGAAGGTGGTGCAGAATGGCGGTTTGCAGACGGAACTTCATTAACAGGAACAGTCACAACACCTGACGGAAAAACGGCTGATGCGGACGAATTATTCGAAGCTGTTGACATGGACGTTTACTACATTGTTCCTGACAAATGTACGGAATGTGTTGGTTTTCACGATGAACCACAATGTGCTGCTGTTTGCCCTGTTGACTGTTGCGTAGATGATCCAGCTTATCGAGAATCAGAAGAAAATTTATTAGCAAAGAAAGACTTTATGCATCTTTGATTTGGTGGACGTTAGGACGAAACAAGTTAAGAGTACAGAATTAAGAGTGAAGACAGATTTCGTGAAGCTCAATTTTCCATTCTCAACTCACTAACTGCTTAACTTTAAATTTATCGTCTTTATTAAATTGTTCTTGCGCATATTCTCTTGTTACGGTAAATTCCGTTATGTTTCCGCTTGGCAAGTCAAACATCAAATCGGTTAGAATAACTTCACAAATAGAACGCAAACCACGTGCGCCCAACTGATATTCCATAGCTTTCTCGATGATAAAATCAAGCGTATCTTCTGCAAAATGCAAAGTCACACCGTCCATTTGAAACAACTTGACATACTGTTTTACCAACGCATTTTTAGGTTCGGTCAAAATACGGCGCAATGCAGGAGCATCAAGCGGTTGCAAATATGTCAAAGACGGAAAACGTCCTACCAATTCGGGAATTAATCCAAAGGCTTTAACGTCTGTCGGAATGATATAACGCAACAAATCTTCGCCCTCAATGTTTACACTTTCTTTTCCAAAACCAATCGTTTGTGTATTTACACGGCGAGCGATGAGTTTTTCAATACCGTCAAATGCACCACCACACACAAAAAGAATATTTTTGGTATTGACTTGTATCATTTTTTGTTCGGGGTGTTTACGTCCGCCTTGCGGCGGAACATTGACAACTGCACCCTCCAAAAGTTTCAACAACGCTTGCTGAACGCCTTCGCCCGAAACATCTCGTGTAATAGACGGATTATCGCTTTTACGTGCAATTTTGTCGATTTCGTCAATAAAAACAATTCCTTTTTCTGCGGACGGAACATCGTAATCTGATGCTTGCAACAAGCGTGACAAAATACTTTCAACATCTTCGCCGACATAACCTGCCTCGGTCAAAACCGTTGCATCAGCGATACAAAACGGAACGTTTAGCATTTTGGCAATGGTTTTCGCCAACAATGTTTTTCCTGTTCCCGTTCGCCCAACCAAGATGATATTGGATTTTTCAATTTCCGTTTCGTTCTCATCTTCGGGTTGGTTCAAACGCTTATAATGGTTATAAACTGCCACCGAAAGCACTTTTTTCGCCGCCTCTTGTCCAATTACATATTCGTCTAACCGTGCTTTGATTTCAGACGGTTTCAAAATAATTGAACTTGTCTGTGTATCATTTTGCTGTTTTTTTGAAAACTTTAATTCTTCCTCAACAATTTGATGTGCTTGCGTAATACAATGGTCACAAATATTTCCATTATTTCCAGGAATTAAAAGCGAAACATCTTTTGCAGAACGTCCACAAAATGAACACGTATAATCTTTTTTTGCCATATAATTAAAAGTAGATGCTCAGACAAAAACTGTGTGAACATCTTCAAAAATAAATTTAGAATATCAAAAAACAGATACTTTAAAAAACACAAAATCAATGATTGCGAAAAATTAAAAGCGCAGTTTACTAAGGTAAATGAGCATTTTAATTTTGCAGCATAACGCCGAGTTTGGGGTTTTTAGGAGTATCTCAACTATTATTTGTCAGCGTTTGGATTGCGAACCAAAACTTCGTCCACCATACCGTAAGCTTTTGCTTCTTCTGCCGTCATCCAATAATCTCTATCCGAATCTTCCCAAACTTTCTCAAATGGTTGTTCAGAATGTGTTGCG
>DAOMPZ010000142.1:0-6160 GCA_035445045.1 Crocinitomicaceae bacterium
AAAAATGGACTTTCTCGGTCTGAAAACATTGACCTTAATCAAACACGCTGTTCGCAACGTCAAAGACCGCTTTGGAATTGAACTCGACCCCGACAATTTCCCGATTGACGACGAAAAAACGTACGAACTTTTTCAACGAGGCGAAACCGTTGGGATTTTCCAATACGAGTCCGCAGGTATGCAAAAATATATGCGTGAGCTAAAACCAACTGTTTTTGCGGATTTAATTGCCATGAATGCCTTGTATCGTCCTGGTCCGATTGAATATATTCCGTCTTTTATCAAGCGTAAAAATGGAGAAGAAGCCATTACGTACGACTTAGATGCGTCCGAAGAATATTTGAAAGAAACCTACGGAATTACCGTTTACCAAGAGCAAGTAATGCTTTTGTCGCAGAAATTGGCGAACTTTACCAAAGGCGAGGCAGACGTTTTGCGTAAAGCAATGGGTAAAAAACAAAAAGATGTCTTGGATAAGATGAAACCGAAATTCATCGAACAAGCATCAAAAATGAATGGTCACGATGTTGAAAAATTAGAGAAAATTTGGAAAGACTGGGAAGCATTTGCATCGTACGCATTCAACAAATCACACTCTACATGTTATGCGTGGATTGCCTATCAAACTGCCTATCTGAAAGCCAATTACCCTGCCGAATACATGGCATCGGTGTTGAGTAACAACATGAACAATATCGCTGATGTTTCGATGTTTATGGAAGAATGTAAGCGCATGGGATTGGACGTTTTAGGCCCTGACGTAAATGAGTCTTCGTACGATTTTACCGTGAACAAAGCTGGACAAATTCGTTTTGGCTTAGGAGCTATCAAAGGTTTGGGAGCAGCACCTGTTGAGTCAATTATTAACGAGCGTAGCGAAAACGGAAATTATACGTCTATTTTTGATTTTGTGCGCCGAGCAAATTTGCGTTTATGCAACAAAAGAGCCATGGAAAATTTGGCTTACGGCGGTGGTTTCGATTCGTTTAAGGAAATTTCACGTTCACAATTTTTCAAAGAAGACACATCGGGTAAAAACTTTATCGAAACCTTATCACGCTACGGAAATGCGTTTCAAGAGAACGAAAATTCATCGCAACACTCGCTTTTTGGCGAAGGAAGTGCGGTATCCATGCCCGAACCAATTATTCCAAAAGGCGACGATTGGCCGTCATTGTACAAGTTAAACAAAGAAAAAGAAGTTATTGGCATCTTCATTTCGGGACACCCATTAGACGATTACCGTTTAGAAATCGATTCTTTTTGCAACGGAAAAGTGAGTATGTTAGGCAAACCCGAAGAACATTTGGGCAAAGAAGTGCTTGTCGCAGGAATTATTACGGAATGTAGTGAGCGAATGTCGAAAAACAATACGACGTACGGTATTTTAACAATCGAAGATTATGAAGAATCATTTGGATTGTTCTTGTTTGGCGACAATTATCAAAGTTTTAAACCGTATTTCTTTCCCAATACATTTGTTGCAATTAAAGGGAAATTTGAAATGCACCCAAAATTCAGAAAGCCCGAATTTAAAATATACAGTATCACACGTCTACAAGATTTAAAAGACAAAATGGCGCATGACTTGCAAATTCGCATTCCCAACAAACAACTCGACCAATTGATTATCAGCGATTTGAATAGTTTATTTGTTCAATACCCAGGGAATTGCAATTTGACATTTCAGGTGTATGATGCTTTTGATGAAAATTTAGCAATCAATATGACTTCCCGAAATATTCGTATCAACCCAACAAAAGAAGTCGTGTCGAAACTAAAAGAAATGGATTTGGAGTTTACGTTGAAGACGAAGTAATCGTTTGTGCTTATTGTTAATTTTTAAAATTTTATTTGCTCGTTATTTTTACTAAAATTAAACTATTTAACGCATTAATCAAATTCTGACAGCTCTAACCAACGATTCGTTTTATCTTCAATTTCTTGAACGATAGCGGATAATTCCTCGCCTGTTTTCATCAATTCATCATTGGATAATTCGCCCGAAGAAAGTTTTTGTGAAACATTTTCTTTTCGTAATTCTAATTCTTCTAACTCTTTTTCGATTTTATCAAATTCGATGCGTTCTTTGTAAGAAAGTTTCTTTTTGTCAGTTGTTACGACTTCAACAGGTTTAACCGTTTCAACCTTATTTTCACGCATTTCCTGCTTTTCAATTTTTTGCTTTTCTCGGTATTCCGAATAATTCCCAACGATGTCTTTGATTTTTCCAGCACCCTCAAAAACAAACAAATGGTCAACCATTTTGTCCATAAAATAACGGTCGTGGGAAACGATAATCAAGCAACCTTGAAAGGCACGCAAATAATCTTCCAAAACGGACATCACGAAAATATCCAAATCGTTAGTTGGCTCGTCCAAAATCAAGAAATTAGGATTTGCCATTAACACCGTCAATAATTTCAAACGACGTTTTTCGCCACCACTCAACTTATAAACGTAGTTGTAGTGCATATTTCTCGGAAAAAGAAAACGCTCCAACAGTTGCGCAGCGGACAGTTCTTTGCCTTTTTCCAAGGGAATAAATTCAGCAATATCCCGAATGACCTCAATTACTTTTTTGTTTTCGTCAACTTTGATTAAATCTTGACTGTAATAACCAAAAACAGCCGTGTCGCCAATGACAACTTTACCCATATCAACAGGTTCAAGTCCTTGAACAATGTTTAAAAACGTTGATTTTCCAACACCGTTATTTCCAACAATTCCCAAACGCTCTTGTCGTTGGAAATTATACGAGAAATCCGCCATAATTTTCTTGTCGCCATAGTGTTTTCCAACTTTGTGCAATTCAACGATTTTCGTTCCCAAACGCTCCATTTTGATTGGGATTTCCAATTCGTCTTCTTGAATGCGTTGCGATGCTGTTTTTTTAACATCTTGGAAATTCTCCAAACGTGCTTTTTGCTTTGTTCCTCTCGCTTTTGGTTGACGACGAACCCAGTCTAATTCTTTGCGAAACGTATTTCGAGCCTTGTCGATTGTGGCTTGTAATTGCTCTTGTCGTTCGGCTTTTTTTTCTAAATAATAAGAGAAATTTCCTTTGTATTTATAAATCGTTTGGTCTTCTAATTCATAAATTGTATCGCAAATAACTTCCAAAAAATAACGATCGTGCGTAACCATTAAAATTGTCGCTTTCGACTTAGAAAGGTATTCTTCCAACCACTCAATCATATCTAAATCAAGGTGATTGGTCGGCTCATCTAAAATATAAAAATCAGCTTCGGAGATTAGAACTTTCGCTAAATTAATCCGTTTTTTTTGTCCTCCTGATAAGCTCGAAACTTTTTGATATTTGTCGTCTAACTTTAAAATACTCAAAATCTGGTTAACTTTCACTTCCAAATCCCACACATGATTTTCAGTCATTAATGTCAGTGCTTCATTGATTCGTTCTTCATCGTTTACAAGTTGTGCAGCGTTGTATTCTCGGAGAATTTCAAACTCTTTAGTTGCTTGCTCAAAAATAATATCGGCAACGGTTTTTTCGGGGTCGAAATCTTCGGTTTGCTCCATAAATGAAACTTTTATTTCATTGCGAAACACCACACGACCATCATCTACCGTGTCTAATTGCATCAAACAACGGAGTAATGTCGATTTTCCACTTCCGTTTTTGGCTACAATTGCTGCTTTTTGACCCAAATCAATACCAAAAGTTAGGTCTTTAAAAATAATTCTATCCCCAAAAGATTTGGAGATATTCTCAACTGAAAGATAATTCATGAATGTTTTTTGCTAAATGCTTGAAATTAACGTATTCTATCCACAGAATCAATTAATTTTTTGTCTTTTTTAATGCCGTAAATGCCTAACTGATATAAAACATAACCGACAATCAGCAAGTATGTTCCTAACTTAAAATGTGCTGATGAAATACTATTGTTTTCAGTCAACGAAGAGCCGATAAAATACGTCAATACAATAATGAGTAAATACGCTAAATACAAAAGCGAACCGATACGTGCTGCTGTTAACTGTTTCTTTAAATTTCTAAATGAAATAACCACATAAAGTGTCCATAAGACCAATACAATAGCCCCAATAAAAAAGTATTTAGAACTACTTTCCGCAACTTCTTGACTTGCTGTTTGTGCAATTAATTGATTGGATTTCAAAAGGTAAACAAGGTCGTTTCCTGCGTATTCAACAATCGGTGCGCCTGCCGAAAAATAAACAAGGATAATTGTTGCAACTAAAAAATATACGGTTTGAATTCTTTGTATCATAAATTATTTTTTAGGCAAAGATACTTTTTTTTGACATTCAGACATTATGACTTTATGATTTTAGGACATTACGACGGTTTAGGTCTTACGAAATCCGTCTTTCAGCGAAGCGGGTCTTAATGTCTTTCAGCGAAGCGAGTCTTAATATCTAAAAAATATTATCTTTGCTCCTAAAATAAAACATGGAAACATACAACAAAATTATTTTATACATCTGGGGAACGATAGCTGTTTTATCTGTTATCATCATTACATTTATGGGTTTTAAACAAGGTTTTGACAGATGGGCAGAATATTATGCGTTTACAGCAATTGCTTTATTTGTGCTTTTCATTCGTCGTTTTATGACCAGAAAAGTGACAAAAGGATTAAACGAAGCTCAAAAAGAACCAAAGAATTAATGCTTTGAAAAACGCAATTGCCTTTTCATTTTTATTTTTCACATCACTGATTTACGGTCAGTATGCTGTAAATGGAACGGTCGTTGACGAAAATAATCTTCCCTTGCCAAACGTTGAAATTTACGTAAAGTTTAGCGAAGACACTCCATACAAAACCGATTCAAAAGGAAATTTTGAATTGCGCTTTCAACCAGGTGAAATTTATCTGATTTTTTCATCGTGGGGCTACGAAGACAAAGAAGTTTTTGTACCTCTCGGCTATGCTGACCAAACCATTCAAGTACAACTTTTACCGAGTTTGACTGATGAAATTGAAGGCGTTTCCATTCGGGCAAAAAAAACAAATGTCGGACGTGAAATTATCAAAAAAGTCGTACAACGCCGTGATACGATAAGTCCATGGAATTACCCGTTTGAAGTCAATGTTTACATCAAAACAACCGATGAAGATTTGAATACTGACAACGGAAAATCGAAAAATACAAACACCAGATTGGAAGACGACCCTTTTAATTCGGAGGTTTCCAAAAGCAGTCAAAAATTAAATTTATTAGAAGTTCAAATCAACAAAAATTATGCACCTGTCGATAAAATCAAGGAAAACCGCACTGCCTATACCTTGATTGGCTCTAATCGAAATATGTATTATCAAACGACGGTTAAATCGGATTTTAACTTTTTTCAAAACTACATCGAACTCGCTGACATTCATCAAAATGCGATTCTTTCGCCAATTTCGCTCCCTGGGATTTTAGCCTACAAATACAAGTTAGAACAAAAATACGAAGAGGGCGAACAGACGATTTATAAAATCAAAGTTACATCTCGAAACACCTCATCTTCGACACTTGAAGGTTATATTTACGTCGTGGATTCGTTGTTTACCGTTCAAAAAATTGACGTGCAGTTACAAAAAGGAAATTTGTTGATGTACGATTATTTTTCGGTTTACCAAGAATATGACATGACACCGCAAGGCATTAATTTCGTTTCAAAACAGTCGTTTGATTATGGTGTAAAAAGCAAAAATGAAAACCGTAAAATTCATACGCAGGTCGTTTTTTCCGATTATCAGTTTGATAAAAATTTTGGCAAGCGTTTTTTTAACAGCGAGGTAGCTGTAACAGAACAAGATGCGTATGAAAAAGACAGTACGTATTGGAAAAATAACCGTAAAGTTCAGCTAACACCCGAAGAAATGCGTGTCATTCAATACAACGATTCGATTAAAAGTGCACACAGTCGAAAGGAATATTTAGATTCCGTTGATAAAGCGTTTAACAAAGTTACGGCGTTAAAAGTACTGTGGTATGGTATTGATTTTCGTAACCGTGAAAAACGTACACAATGGACGATAAATTCTTTAGCTTTGACGTTGCGTCCAATTTATATTGCTGGGCCAAGAATTGCCCCTGGAGCGTATTTTTTCAAAAAGTGGAAAAACGAAAAATATGTGGACATTTATGGCGAAATGTCTGTTGGGCTTTTAAACAGCGATTTGAAAGG
>DAOMPZ010000143.1:0-6012 GCA_035445045.1 Crocinitomicaceae bacterium
ATCGACACAAAAATAAGCCCAAAACCATTTTTAAACGCAACCGAAGGATTGTATTTTGAACCCCAAATTTTGGAAATTGACGAGGCTAACAAAATGATAAAAAACGCATTCAAAGTCGAAAACCACGAAACGGTAATTTCAGAAGATTTTGCGTTAAATTCTTTGTACAACATTGTGATAACTGCGCCCCAAATCAAAGCAAAACAAATGAATAAAATGATGTTAGAAACACTGATTTTATCCCATGTTGCTTTGGCTAACTTGAACAAAACCCATGTAATAATTGCCAATGGAACAACCGACAAAAGTGCGTTTACTATATTGAAAATCATGAGTGAATTTCCCTCTAACGTTCTGTCGATATAATCACGTGCAACGATAACCAAAGACGATGCACCTTGCTCAAAACTCATAAAGAAAAACAAAAGCGAAGATGCCAAAATAATAATACCAAACATTCTGTCTCTCACAACTTTACCGTAACGCATAATACGACTTACAAGCAAATAAAAGAACGCTAACAACGTCAGAATAATAACGGAGTATTGCCCTCTAAAAATTTTTCCATCTGAATAGGATATATCCAAAAATTTAAACATATCCATATCGGGTAAGTTCTTGGAAATAGGGTCGTTGAATGCGTAAAGCAAACCTAAAATAGCAACGGCAATAATTAAGAAAACATCTTTTCGTGTAAATGGATTCTTGATTTTTTCGTCAGGGTGATTGTACGTTTCGTTGCTTTCTTCGTTTGCTACGGTTTGCTTTTTCAAATCGCCAGTTGTTCCAAATAATGGTTTTGACAACCAAAATTGAATTGTTCCCAAAAGCATGAAAATTCCTGCCAAGCCAAAGCCAATGTGCCAACCGAAACGCTCCGCAAAATAGCCACATAACATCATTCCGAAGAATGCTCCTGCATTAACTCCCATATAGAAAATCGTGTAGCCACCATCTTTTTTGTCGGGAGCATCTTTGTACATTTCGCCAATAATCGATGGCATATTGGGTTTAAAAAATCCCGTTCCAATTACTAAGCACGCCAAACCAAAGAAAAACGTTGCATTGCTTTCAATCGCCATACTTGCGTGACCCAAGGTCATAATAATCGCCCCGATGATGACCGATTTCCACGAGCCTAAATATTTATCTGCGATAATTCCACCGAAAACAGGCGTAATGTAAAGCAACATCACGTACGTTCCGTACAAAGCAGATGCTGATTCGACTGTCCAACCAAGTCCCGAACGTAAACTGCCAAAAATAACTTCAGCGGTCAAATATTGAATGAGCAAAACACGCATTCCGTAGAAGGAAAAACGCTCCCACATTTCCGTGAAAAATAAAACAAATAATCCGCTTGGGTGTCCTAAAACTTTGGTTTCAAACAAGTTGTGCTTAGAAATTGTACTCATAGATTTTAAAATAAGTGGGAAAGATAATGTTTTTATTTGAAATACCGCTATTGCAATAGAAAATGAAAATATTTAGTATATCGCTTGTTTCTTTAAAAACTTTCTTTAAATTTGGTTAATTATTAAAAATATAAAAAAAAT
This sequence comes from Crocinitomicaceae bacterium, assembly GCA_035445045.1. Lineage (GTDB taxonomy): Bacteria > Bacteroidota > Bacteroidia > Flavobacteriales_D > Crocinitomicaceae > 40-80. The sequence continues at coordinate 1,557 of DAOMPZ010000143.1, forward strand.
GAAGAAGTTTAGCTTATTTATAATGATTACGCTTTTAATATGTTCTTGTTGCGGAAAAAAACCACGCATAACAGAACTTTCTGATGATTCAAAACGTTGGATCCCTTATCAAATAGGAGCAAAAACATATTATTCTGACGGTGTTAATCTTGATTCGATAGAAGTTATTCATATTGATAAAAGATTGGAAACAATAGGACATTGGTGTGTAGGGAAAGTAGAGGAAATGGATATGAACATAATTGGAAATCGTATTGCTAAGTTGAGAGTTGCTTTAAATTATTTATCATTGCATTTTAATTTAGAGGTCGATTCCGTAAGGAAACATTTTACACTCCCGTTGAAGGAAGATACAAACCCCATATCCGAAGTGCCTATTCATCATTCAACTTTTGAAATAAACAACATCTCGTATCACGATGTATTAGTTCTAACAAAAGACAGTTTAGAATTATACTATGGTAAAAACGAGGGTATTATTGCGTACAAAGTAGGCGAAAAATTATTTATAAAACAGTAACACAATAAAAATCAATTAATTATGGAAAACGAGAAAAAAAGAGGTTGTTTACCCTGTAAAATCATGTCTGGATTTGTTTTTGTGGGTATAATCGCACTAATTATTTGGGGTATTTCTAAATTATTTTTGTGATTTCTGCCTAAAGATGTAGGCAAAAAAATGAGATAACATAAGTGCTGTTGAAGAAATAGCAAAGAAAATTAAAATTCCCTTTAGAAAATAACCTAAAGGGAATTTTAATGTATAAACATAAATACTCCAAAATAAGACACTCAAAAAAATAGATGATACGATACATTTTTTGCATGAACCTAATTTTTCATTAACAACAAAATTGCCTTTGCCTCTACCACAACATTTTTCTTTTTCCATGATAATTTGTTTTACAAAAATTAATTCCGTCCTCTATCTTAATTCTTAACTTGAAAAAGTCGTAACTCATTATTTCACTTCACAAACAGAACTACTTAGACCGTTAGAAGTTTCATTGATAACAATTTTTCGAGATTCCTCATTGCATTGATTTTGCCCTTGTTTTATTGTAGCTTTTCCAATTGGAATAACTGTCGTTTTATCTGGACTACTAAAATACGTTAATGAACACGTGCAGGTTCTATCTTTTTTACAGCTCGTTAATCCAACTAAGCTCAATAATAAACCACTTAAAACTAAAAATTTTACTTTTTTCATACTCACTAAGTTTAAGTTTTGATTTTACAAAAATACGAAATTAATTCATGATTTCGCTAACAACTATTTTTTCCGTACCTTAGCTCTACATTTTCAATTTAACGCATGAAATTCATCTCTGAATTAACAAAATTTCTTTTAGCGCAAACACAGCCGTTGCATGAATGGGTCGTGGTTGTTCCATCACAGCGTTCGGTGCGCTACATTCAAAAAGCACTTTACGAACAAGCCGAAAAACCTATTTTGTCGCCCAAAATCATTACGATTAATCGTTTTTTTGAAACCGTTTCGCCGTTGCATATTTTGGACAAAACACGCTTGCTTTTTAATCTTTACAACGTTCATAAACAACATTCAACTGCCGAAAATAAGACCTTTGACGAGTTTTATAATTGGGGAAAAACCTTGTTGAGTGATTTTGACGAAATTGACCGTTATCAGATTCAGTCCAAGCAACTTTTTAAAAATTTGCAAGACATTAAAGAAATTGAAAATTGGAGTTTTAATTCGGAAAATTTGACCGAAACGCAATTAAAATTCATTCAATTTTGGAAAGAATTAGGTACATATTATACTATTTTCCAACAGGAATTGGCGCAATCTAATGCGAGTTATGCAGGTTTTGCGGTGCGTGAAATTGCGGAAAATATCGACCAAATTTTTAAAAAATATCCCAGCGAAAAATTTCTATTCGCAGGATTTAACGCTCATTCGCCAGCGGAATTGAGCGTTATCAAACAATTGATGATGCTCGGCAAAGCAGACGTACTTTTTGACGGCGACAACTATTATATGAACAACAATTTGCACGAGGCAGGAATGTTTATTCGCAAGAATTTGGAATATTTGGGCATACCGCAAAAATTGGTCGAATTTAAGAATGAATTAGCGCATAAATCGTTGGACGTGAACGTTATTGCGTGTTCGCAAATTACAGGTCAAGTGAAAGCGACCGCAACGATTTTGCAAAATTTGACGGAACAGCAAATTGCCGAAACCTTGGTTTTGTTGGCCGAAGAAGATTTACTTGTTCCACTGTTAAAAAACATTCCTGCGAAAGTCGGAAAAGCGAATATTACACTTGGTTTGTCCTTGGATAACAGCATTTTAAAAACGTGGGTCGAATTGATTTTTAAAATTCAAAAAGGCTTGCAAACACGTACTTCGGCTTATCACAAAGATATTTTTGAGTTGCTGTATCACCCGTTTGTCGAAGAAATTTTGACCGATTTTGAAAAACAAGAATTAATTAAATTGGAACTTGTTTTTAAGAAAAATAATTTGATTTACGTCAATCCGCAACAGTTGACCGTTCCCGAAAAAATCAAGGAAATTCTAAATTTAATTTATACGAATTGGAACAACGACTGGGCGTTTGCGGTGCGTCAATTACGCCAAATTAACCAACGAATTTATGAAAATCTAAACGAAGAAAACGAATACGAAAAAGCACTTTTAGAAACTTTTGACAACGGCATTATTGATTTACAAAATTGCATTTCAGAAGGCATTCCGCCAATGAGTTTGGCGACTTTCAAAAATCTTTTTACGAGCCATTATGCGAGTTTGGCAATTTCGTATTTCGGAAATCCGATTGACGGATTGCAAATTATGGGACTTTTGGAAACCCGAATGTTAGATTTTAAACGCATTATTTGTGTGGGCATGAACGAAAATAATATGCCCCCAAACAATCAGGTTAATTCCTTAATTCCGATGGATTTGCGTAGTTATTTCAAAATGCCAACCGTTCGGGAAAAACAAGGGATTTTCGCCCACCATTTTTACCGTTTGTTGCATGGCGTTGAGGAGTTATATTTGACCTATTCAGCAGGTTCACAAGAATTTAACTCGTCCGAAAAGTCACGATATATTATGCAAATGGAGTTGGAATGGACGACGGTTAACCCAAATGTGAAATTTTCGTACAAAGATTATTCGATTGACAACACGGCAGTTGACGTTTCCGACCATGTGATTCCAAAAAATGCGTTTAATCAGAATTTGGTCAAAAACTATTTAGAAAAAGGTGTTTCGGCATCGGCAATGGGCGATTTTTATACGTGTCCGCTTAATTTTTTCTATAAATCCATTTTAAAGTTCGACGATGATTTACGTGTTGAGGAAGACATCGAATCTTCTACGTTTGGCACGTTGATACACGACACACTCGAACGAATGTACACGCCTTTTGCCAATCACACGTTGACGAATAAGCCAGAAACGCTCAAACGTTTTACGCAAACTGAAATTGATTTTTTCAAGAAACATATTGATGATGAACTAAGTAAGAGTTTTGAGGATTTTTTCAAAAACAGAGAAGCGTTTGACACAGGAAAAAACCGTTTGAGCTTTGAAATGGCAAAAAAACTAACGTACGGATTTTTTAAATACGAAGAAAAACATTTGCAGGAAATTCAATCGTCGATTTGTGTTGAGGCTTTGGAACAGACATTAACAGCTGAAATTCCGAATATCCAATTAAACGGTTTTGCCGAGCCGATTACGCTCAAACTCAAAGGTATCATCGACCGCATTGATTACCACAACGGCGGTTATCACATCATTGATTACAAGTCAGGGAAAGTTGATTACAAACTGTTTAAACTCAAAGAAATAAACGAAGAAACGGTGTTTAAACAATGTAAAAAAGAGAAGAAATTTTTGCAATTTTACTTTTACCTTTATTTGTTTTACCGCAATTTCAACACCTATCCAAAATCTATCACATTTGTTTCGTTCGTGAATATTAATGAAGTCGAAAGTGTGTATGATGAGAACGGAAATTTTGAAGCCTTAGTCGCACTTTTTCCAACCATTATGCAACGAATCGTTGACGATATTTTTGATGAAAAACAAGCGTATCAACACGAACAGAAAGGGTTGGTTAGTTATTGTAAGTTTTGTTGAGTACAGACAAAAAGACAATAGAGCAAAGACATCACGAAGTAGCACCGAAGGTAAAAGACTGTTTCACAGATAGTTTAATAACGAAGACGGGTTTAGTTTCCTCCTTTGGAGGAGGACTAAGGAGGAGGATTTTGAAATTCAAAAGCAAATTGAAAAATATTAAAAGTCCATTTGATGTTTTGTGAAATATGCTTATGTTTGCAATAAATAAAACGAACCTTTATTTCGCCTATACAACAAAATATGAGTGTAAAACGAAATAAAGTTTCGCAGATAAGTAAGTTAGCAATAATCATGATGTACATTTCTCCGTATAAAAATTTATCATTGAAATCG
>DAOMPZ010000144.1:0-5989 GCA_035445045.1 Crocinitomicaceae bacterium
TATTTCCAAAACGGCTTTAGCACGGTAGGCGAACACAGTATTTTTGACAAATTGATACTTCCTGCGGGCGTTTCGTTTTTTACATTCAGTTCGATTGCGTACATCATTGACGTTTACCGAAAAGAAGCGAAAGCGGTACGTAAATTTTACGATTTCTCGTTTTACATTTCGTTTTTTCCGCACTTGATTTTAGGGCCGATTGTCCGTGCAAACGACTTTGTTCCGCAAATTAGACAGCCTTATTATTTAGACCGAGAGGGTTTTGGTTGGGCAATTTTTCAGATTTTAAAAGGACTTTTCAAAAAGTTGATTTTAGCCGATTACATTGCTGTTCATTTCATTGACAAAGTGGTTGATGCGCCCGAATCGTACCCTGGTTTTATCAGTTTATTTGCTATCATTGGTTATTCCGTTCAGATTTACGGCGACTTTTCGGGTTATACCGACATGGCGACAGGCGTTGCTCGTTTAATGGGTTTCAAGTTGGCAAAAAACTTCGACTCGCCGTACAAATCGCTCAATGCCGCTGAATTTTGGCGACGTTGGCACGTTTCGTTAGGTTCGTGGTGGAAAAATTACTTGTACATTCCGTTGGGCGGAAATCGAACAGGTGGCTTTTGGTCGATTTTGACGATTTCCATTATTTTTATTTTCTTGTTTTTCATTACGCAATGGTATTTTCTATTTTTCATATACATCGGATTTTTAGCGATTTACGCTATAATTTTGTTGCTTTTCCCGAGTCATAAAAAAACAATTTACCGTGACATCAACTTGATGATAACCATGACAGTCGGCGGACTTTGGCACAATCCTTTGCAAAATTATGTGATTTGGGGTGCGCTGAATGGTTTGGGCTTGGTTTTTTACAACCATTGGAAGAAAATTTCGCCGTATGAAAATTCCAATTTGTGGGTTGCTCGTGCGTGGAAAATCTTTCTTACGTTTATGTTTATGACCATTATCCGAATATGGTTTAGGGTGGAAGGAAAAGACGAACCATTCGACTATTTTATGCACATGGTTACGCAGTTTAATTTCTCGTGGGACGCTTTTCTATTGATGTGTCAAACGTTTGCCATTCCGTTGATTATCTTAGTGTCAGGTTTGATTTTACATTGGCTTTCTGACAAACGAGAAGAGCAGTTAACAACGTTTTTTATTAAAATTCCATTCGTATTTCAAATTATCATCAGTTGTACTTTCGTGACTTTGATTTATCAACTTATTGCCGACACGTCTAAGCATTTTGTATATTTTTACTTTTGATGAAAATTTTGGGTAAGATAGAAATGATGCTTTTTGTTAAAGCACAAAACATCGGATAGTATCATTTTTTATCCTATCCGATATTTTACAACCCTCACTTCCCCTTAAAAACAACCGAAAAATCATTTCGATTGTTGAAGTTATCGTTTAAGAACTTGATTTTTTTGGTGAACAACAGATAACGAACAGGTTGAAACAGTTTGATATTTGCCTCTAACGAAATGGTTTCATCACCGATAAAATTTTCGGAAACGTATTTTTGAAAGAGGTAATAATTCAACATTTGTGTATTGTTCGTAGGTGTTTTAAAATTAAAAATCGTTAAATCAGCAGGTAAATTTTGTGTTAGTTTTATGTTTTTGGATTGGAAGTTTTCATAAACAAATTGCTTGTACTTTTCGGGGCAACTTTTGAAATCAACATCAAGTGAATCGAGTGAACTCGTTGGGTTTTCAAGGTCGTGAATGGAATAAAAAACATTGAGTTGATTGTTGCTAAATTTTTGGTTAAACAACTGTGGATTAAGTAATTTCTTCACATATTCAATTGTTGAAAATTGTGCTGTAAAAGGTCTTTCAACATTCAACGTTACCACGCAAAGTTCGTCTTCTTGGCGTACAAATAATTCGCCCATAACAGCGGAATAATTATTTAATTGACTTTTTAATACCGCAACATCGGACAATAATAAACCGTCAATTTGAGCTGTTTCAAATGCTTTTAATTGCTCGTCTTTCGTCATGTTTAATTTGACCAAAATATACGTCGCTTGTGAAAAATCAGCTTGTTTATTTCCCTTAATCAATTTAAACCGTAATTCGTCATGTGTTATTGCATCAATGGCGTACATTCTCGTTCCGACCATTTCTTTTGGCGAAGTGATTTTTTTAACTTCTTTCGGAATGATAGGAATTTCGTTTGTGGCTAATTCCAACATGAATTTTTGGGGCAAAACGCTTTTGTCAAGGCTGATAATTAATTTGTTTTTCGCTTTAGGCGTAAACTTGATAAACGTTGCCAAAAATGCTCTCGTCTGTGGGTAAGGCGATTGTTTTGCACACAGTTGCAAGGAATGAATAATATCATCAACGGTAACAAAACGGTCTTTGTAAAGTTTGTCGTTGCGGTTCTGAAATTTGATATTTTCCGCTAAAGTAAACTCGATTTCGCTTTCGTGAATCCATTTGTAAGAGCGTATCAAATTTGATTTAACTTCCTTAGAAACAGAATTATAATAAAATAACGGCTCACAAACAAGGTCTTTCAGAAGTTTTGAAAAAACATCATTTCCGTAAAAATCAAATGTCGAAATATCACTGTCTGTTGCCAGCGAAATAAGGTTGGTGTCGTTGGAAAGAAAAGCATCTTTTCTTGTGTTGGAACAAGAAAAAAGAATACTTAACAGTAAAATTGAACTATATTTTAAAACCCAATTTTTCACGTACTCGCTTTAAAACGTTGCTTGAAACTACCGCTGCTTTTTCCGCTCCAAGACGTAATATTTCTTCCAGTTTTTCAGGATTACTCATATAGTCGTTGAAGATTGCACGTTCGTTTTCAAACTTCGTTAAAATCAAATTCAACAGAGCTGTTTTCGCATGACCGTAACCATAACCACCGTTCAAATAATTGGTGCGCATTTGCTCGTTTTCTTCGGCAGAACAAAGTAATTTATAAATATTATACACATTACATTCATCGGGATTTTTCACATCTTCCAACGCTTTGGAATCCGTTTGTATTGCCATAATTTGCTTTTTCAATTCCTTTTCGGGCGCAAAAATATTGATGGTATTGTTTCGAGATTTACTCATTTTATTGCCGTCCGTTCCAGGGATAAGCATGATTTCTTCGGCAATAATTTCTTTCGGCAAAACAAACGTTTCGCCATGAATATTGTTAAAACGAGCCGCCACATCACGGGTCATTTCCAAATGTTGAAGTTGGTCTTTTCCAACGGGAACAAACTCGGCATCGTACGCCAAAATATCCGCAGCCATTAACATTGGATAGTCAAACAAACCTGCATTGACATCTTGTAAAACGTCTTGTTTATCTTTGAAGCCGTGTGCCAATGACAAGCGTGTAAACGGAAAATAACAGTTCAAATACCACGTCAATTCGGTTACGTGCGGTACGTCACTTTGGCGGTAAAAAACCGTTTTGTTAGGGTCTAAACCAAAAGCCAACCATGTTGCGGCAACTGAATAAGTGTTTTGTCTAATCGTTTCCGCATCTTTGATTTGTGTCAAAGTGTGCAAGTCAGCGATGAACAAAAAAGACTCATTTTCGTTTTTATGTGCCAATTGAATTGCGGGCGAAATTGCGCCTAAAATGTTGCCTAAATGCGGTGTTCCTGTACTTTGAATGCCTGTTAATATTCTCGCCATTGAAATTTTTTTTGAACAAAATTAATAATATTGTCATTTATACCGCTAACTTCGTAACGAAATGCGCATAATAAAGCAATTATTTTATCTTTTATACAAACTCTATTTTATAATAGTGTTTACCGTACTTTTTGCGTTACTATATCCTTTTTTCAAACTTGGTTTTTACGTCATCAAAAACAATCAATACACGTATTTTCTACACCGTCTTTGGTCGTTTACACTTCATTTGTTGACCTTTATTTTTCTCAAAAAGACCAATTACAACAAAAATTTACCGAAAGAACCGTTCATTATTATTGCTAACCACACCTCTTTTTTGGACGTTTTTCTGATGTTTAAAATGTTTCCGAAAAATCCGTTTATTTTTATGGCAAAAGCAGAATTAGCAAGTATTCCGCTGTTTGGTATGCTATTTCGACATTTCCATATTCCTGTTCATCGCAAAAATATACGGAAAGCTGCCGAGGCGGTTGTTAAAGGCAAAAAGACGTTGAGCGACGGAATGTGTCTTGCTATTTTTCCCGAAGGTGGTATTATTGACGGTTACGCTCCTAAAGTAGCCCCTTTTAAAAACGGTGCATTTGAATTGGCGATTTCCGAAAACGTTGGAATTCTGCCTGTTACATTTACCAAAAACTTCCGTATCATTGGCGATACAGGAAAATTGCTTTCCGTTGCCCGCCCCGGAATTGCCGAAGCCGTCATTCATGAGTATATCGGTAAAGATGAGGTGCAAAAAATGACCGTTTTGGAATTGAAACAAAAATGTTTTGAAACGATTGAAAAGCCGTTGAAAGAAAAATACGGATTTTGAAATAACACATCTTTTTTTGAAAAATACGTAAAATTACGTATTGTTACGTTATTTTTTCCGTATATATTTGTACCGTATTTTAATTATTAATCATTAACAAAAATTAAATAGTATGAAAAAATCTTTGATGATTGCACTAAGTGTATTAATGTTAGCAGGTAGTTTTTCTTCGTGTAAGAAGGACAAACAATATGCGAGATATTTATTTAATGGGACGTGGGTTGCAAAAGACCCTGTGAAATACAGTTATAATAGTGGCGGACAGAATCTAGGTGTCGGAGCAACAGAATTTCAACAGGAGGTTTTGGAAATGAAGTTTGAAGGAAAAGAAGATGGCTTGGGTGGTTATTGGGGTTCTGAGGGTTCAGGAAGTATCTCATTAAATACTTATGACGCTAACGGCACAGCAGTCCCTGCAACAATTGACTATGGATTTTGGAGTTGTAAATTAGATGGAAATAAAACGCCTGTTCAACTTAATGCTCAAAATATGCCACAAGAACTAAAAGACATGGGAACTGTTTTGGGAGAACTATGGAGTAAAAATGGAGCGACGAGGTTTTACATTTTAAGTCTGACTAAAAATAAAATGAAAGTAGTTTTTTTACACATGAACTCTTTTAGTTCAGGAACAAACTATTACTACTATAGTCCTGTAATGACATTTAACAAGAAAAAATAATTGTAAAACGTTAATTGAAATCCCTGTACTTTTGTAGTGCAGGGATTTTTTGGTTATCATCGCTTGAAAATTCGTTTCATTCTGAAAAACCGCTGAAAGATAAGTATGGGTTTTGAGTTTTATTTTTTACTACATTTTTCCACTATTCTTCTCTAACGCAATTCTCGCATCAACGGCAATCAGTTGTTTTGCATTTCCCAAAAGCGGATTGATGTCCATTTCGCTAATTTCGGGAGCAACTTGAATTAAAGCCGACAAACGCAAAATGGTTTCGATGATTAACGTTTCGTTTACGCCTTCTTTTCCTCGAACGCCTTGAATAATTGGATAGGATTTCAACCGTTGTAACATTGCTTTTGCCTCGTCTGCGCCAATGGGTACTAATCCCGAAGAAACGTCTTTAAAAACTTCAACAAAAATTCCGCCTAATCCTGCCAAAATCTGATGTCCGTAACTGTCTTCTGCTTTTGCACCGATGTAAATTTCCGTTCCGCTTAATTGCTGTTGAACAATCACACCGTCTGCATCGGGAAGTGTCATCAAGCGTTCAAATTCCATTTCGGCTTGCGCTTGCGACTGAATATTAAGTACCACACCACCCACATCTGATTTATGGACAACGCCCGAAACTTTCATTACCACGGGAAAACCAATCTTGTTGACAAAGGCGATAACCTCATCTTTGGAAGTTAATGTCGCTTGTTGCACACGATTAATTCCCACGGCATCAAACAATTCAAAAACCTTGTCCGCAGGTAAATAGCCGTTTTCGTGTGTGTCAATAATCGCTCTTACTTTTTGGTTGTCAATCAACGGCAATGACGGTTCTAA
>DAOMPZ010000145.1:0-5968 GCA_035445045.1 Crocinitomicaceae bacterium
TTAGTTTTGAATTTATTCGAGCAGCTCAAAGTTCGTTGGGATTTGTGTTATGTACACCAGGCGCATTGTCAGCTTACCGAAGAAATGCGGTTTTAAATGTGTTAGAAAAATGGATTCATCAAAAATTTGCAGGAAAAATAGCAACTATCGGTGAAGACAGAGCTATGACTAATTTTATTTTGGAGCAAGGTTACACTGTTTCTTTTCAAAAAAATGCAACTGTTTTGACCAATACACCAACAGGTTTTAAAAACTTGCACAAAATGTTCACACGTTGGGGTCGAAGTAACGTTCGGGAAACGCTAATGATGAACCGTTTTATATTTAAAAACTTTAGAAACGGAAACAAATTAGGAACACGTTTTATTTTTTGCAACCAATGGATTAAACTACTCCTTGCAATTCCACTGACGCTTTTAATGGTTTATTTTTTGGTATCACACCCTGTTTTATACCTTAGTACTGCCTTAACTGGTGTCTTTATTTTTTCGAGTATTCAAATGTTATTTTTCACGAAGCAATACAATTTTTCGGAAGCTTTATGGGCGTACCCATACAGCATATTTTACCTGTTCGCTTTATTTTGGATTACTCCTTTTGCAATTGTCACCGTTAAAAATGGAGGTTGGTTAACACGCTGATTTAAGCTAATTTCCTACTTTTCCACTATGGCGTAACAAGTAAAAGACGATTATTTTAATTTTTGGATAACGTTCTAAATAACATCTATCCATTTTTTTTAATACATTTGTCCTTAAAGAAAAAAGCTGTGAGCAAAATCGTTTATTTTATCTTGTCTGAAAATGAAATTCATGTAGGAACTTCACAAGACAATTATTTCCAATGGATTGACAAACATACGTTTAGCAACAAAACGGATTATTATTACAAAGAACAACTGCAAGAATTAATCGACAAACATCAGTTGAGTTCAGCAGATTATAACGAACATATTTTGATGTGGTATTCGCCTCAAAGTACGCTTGTTCCGATGAATATGCTCGAAAATTCAACGCCCAAAGAATTGCTTTATCATAGTTTTTCGGAAAATAAAATTCAACACGATGTCGATTACAACCGCATTTCGGAATTGTCTGTTGTGAATATTTACGAAATTCCACTTTGGGTTAAATCATTTTTTGTCATTCGTTTTCCACGCATCGTTTTGCAACATTTGGGAACAGGAATGTTACGCGGTATTTTTAACGGAAGTTCATTTAAACCGAATGTGCGCTTAGTATTGACGGAAGATTTCGCCTTGCTTATTTACGTAAAACACGGCGAATTAATCACGTACACAAGTTTTGAATACGCCACCGAAAGCGATTTGATTTACCACACACTCAACGTTTTGACACAAACTAATTCTCTCAACAACAGCGGAATTATCGAAATTCACACCTTGAGCGAAAGCAAAATAAGCACAACGACATTTGTCGAAAATTGGTCAAAACTCAAAGAAGTTTCCGATTTTAACGTTGCATTTGAACCGACACAAACCCTTAAATATCTTTCAGTTTGCGTATAAATAGAGGAAAATTAAAATCAAGGCGTTTCAGCGTTCCAAAAGCATTTCCGTCTCGACCGACAACGGATTTTGCTAAAGAAGGTTTGTTTAACGTGTTGGAAAATAGAATTTCATTTCACGACTTAAAAATTCTTGACCTTTGTGCAGGAACAGGCAATATTTCTTTGGAATTTGCCTCACGTGAAGCAGGAAAAATCACGGCTGTTGACAAAAATTTCAACTGCGTGCGTTTTATCGACTCATTGACTAAAGAATTAGGCGTTAACGAAGATATTCAAGTTGTCAAATCGGACGTGGTGCAGTATTTGAAACAAACGAACACGGTTTACGACATCATTTTTGCCGATCCACCGTATGCCGAAAAATTTCATTTGGACATTGTGAACACCGTTTTTGAACGCAATTTGTTAAGTGCTTTTGGCTGGCTTATTATCGAACACGGCAGGGAAGTTGATTTGTCAAGTCATCCAAATTTTGTCGATATGAAAAAGTATAGTAATGTGCATTTTTCGTTTTTAAAATTAAAATCATGAAAAAAATCGCCGTTTTCCCTGGGTCATTCGACCCTTTTACGAAAGGTCACGAAAGCGTGATTGAAAAAGCATTGCCTTTGTTTGACGAAATTTACATCGCTTTTGGAATTAATGTTTCCAAAAACTATGCGTTTGACACCGAAAAAAGATTGGCACACGTTGGGCAACTTTACGCAGGAAATGAAAAAATTAAAGTCGTTTCGTACAGCGGTTTAACCGTTAATTTTTGCAAAGAAGTAAACGCCAAACACATCATTCGAGGTTTGCGTGACACCAAAGATTTTGAATACGAAAAACCAATTGCCGTCACCAACGAAAAAATGGCTGGCATCGAAACAGTACTTTTTTATACCGCTTCCGAAGTAGCACATATCAGCTCGACAATTATTCGTGAAATTCACAAATTAGGCGGAGATGTTTCGGCGTTTGTAACAAATTTTGAGGTTCTCGTTTAAAAAGATTATGAAAAAGCAACTTATTTTACTTTCGTTCACGCTTGTTTTTGCTCTTTTTGGCTTGGCACAAACGACAACAATCAAAGGTTACGCACCGAAATACATCGGAAAAACGATTGAAATCAACCAACTTGAAGATTTTATTTCGCAGCGTGAAACACGTTTAGCCATTTCGGAAGTCAAAGCGGACAGCACATTTTCAATGACGTTTGCAAATAATCAAATTCAAAAAGTCATCATTCGCTCGGACAATAACTTTTCGTATATCTACATCGAGCCAAACAAAACCTACGAAATTCTTTTGCCTTTACACGACAAAGACAAGCCGTACCGACCGTTGGGAAATTACGTAACATCTATTTTTCTAAACTTAGACGATAACGACATTAACAAAAAAATCTTGGATTTTGATGTTGTCATTGATAAATTTTACGCTCAAAACCTATATGATTTTGTAAAAAACAAACAACGTTTTTTGGATAAATACAAAGTATTAAAAGATTCGACTTATAAAGCCGTAACCAACGAAAGTACGTTTTACAAAGCGTTTGTTCACTACTCGTTCGCTGATTTAGATATGAGCATTTACACGAGTGAAAAAGCATTGCGCTATATTTTTGACACCTATGTGAATAAGCAAGCGGTATTGTACGACAACGAGTTTTACTTTCTGATTGTCAAAAAAATGTATTCGAAAATATTTTCACAAGTTGAAATTGAGGTAAACAACAAAATTTACAAAGGCATTTTAAAGAAAAGTCCGTCCATCATCATGCAAGCCTTGGAAGACGAATATTTGACTGCGCCTGCGTTGATTTTGAAAGACAAAAAAATTGTCAAAACGTATTCCAACGAACAACTGCGTGAACTTGCGATGATTATCGGGTTAAAAGATAGTTACAACAATCCCGAATATCCGAAAACGAACATCATCGACATTTTGGACAGCATTGCGAAATACCCGAAATATTCCGAAAACGGGTTGATTGCCAAAAATGTAGCCTATCGCTTGACGGAAGTAACGGCAGGAAATCCTGCGCCTGATTTTGCGTTGACCAACCAATATGGGAAACTTATCAGCTTGAAAGGTTTTGAAAACAATTACCTTTACATTCATGTTTTTAAGCCGAATTACACGACCACAGCACAAGAAATCGAATTGCTCAAAAACATTTATCAGCGTTATTCGGGCATTGTCAAATTTGTATCCGTTTACACCAAAGAAGAAAAGGAAAATAAGAAAATCAGTAAATTGCTTAGCACACTTCCGTGGGACGTGGTGGAATTAGACGAAACGGACAGATTTTTCAAAACGTTTAACGTGCAAGCATTTCCGCATTACATTTTAATCGACCGAACAGGCGTTGTCGTATCCGCTCCTGCGCTTGGTCCACTTCCAAACGGCGAGTACATCACGATTGACAAAACATTTTTCGACATTCAAAAAATGGATAAACAGATGCAAGACCGTGAAAAAGAAAAGCGTTAGGCGATGTTACGACGTTAGTACATTACGATTTTAAGACGAAAATACTAGCATGAAATTTCGTTTTCAGTCTTAACGCTACACTCTTAACTTTCTCGTATATTTGCACTTTATTTCCAAAAAATAGAGAGCTTCATTTATGCTTGATTTAAGATATTCCACCATACTGCGTGTTGCCATACCCTTGATGTTTTCAAGTTTTATTCAATCGGTCGTGTTGTTGACAGATGCTGCTTTTTTGAGTCGCTACTCTACCCTTGCGTTTGATGCAAATGGAAATGCGGGCTTGGTTTACATCACATTTTTCATGGCGATGTTTGGCATGAGTGATGGCTCGCAAATTTTAATTGCACGGCGCATCGGCGAAAATAAATTACACGAAATTGGACGCATTTTCCAGACGAATGTTTTTGTGTTGTTTTGTTTGGCAATTCTCTTTTTTAGTATCATTCAGTTGATCATACCTATCTATTTGCCACAGTTTAACGAAAATCAAGCGTTAGCACAAGCACAAATCAATTTTCTAAGTATTCGGTCTTTTGCACTGTTTTTTGCTATTATTACATTAAGTATTGAATCGTATTTTTTTGCCATTGGAAAAACGTGGGTTGTTCTCATTGGAGCAGGAATTATCGCTGTAACAAACATCTTTTTAGCGTGGTTTTTCATCTTCGGAAATCGGTGGTTTGCACCTATGGGATTGGAAGGCGCAGCGTTAGCATCAACTTTAGCCGAGGGAATTGGTATGCTTTATTTTATCGTTGCCATGGTCAAAAACAAAAAGCAAATCGCTTATAAAATTTTGGACAAAATCAATGTTTTTCAAAACCTCAAAAGTGTGCTAAAAATTGGTTCTCCGCTGTCTTTTCAGTCGTTTGTTTCGTTGGGAATGTGGGCTGTGTTTTTCACATGGATTGAAAACATGGGTTCGGACGAATTGACCATTTCGCAAAATATCCGCACGGTATATTTTTTGGCGTTTATTCCTGTTTACGGCTTTGCTTATACGACCAAAACCTACGTTTCGCAATATATAGGTAACAATCAACACGATAAATTAAAGAAAATCCAATTTCGCATTATTGTATTGTCCGTCATTTTTATTTTGGTGTTCTTTCACGGAGCTTTGCTTTATCCCGAAACGCTAATACGTTTAATAAATCCCAAAGAACAATATGTACAGGCAAGTGCCGAAATCTTGTCGTTTGTATTTTTATCAATCATATTATTTAGTATCGGAAGTGTTTTTACACAAACCATTAACGGCTCGGGCAACACTAACGTAACGTTTATTATTGAAACATTAAATTGTATTTTCTATGCAATCTACGCATACATTGTCATCAAGGTACTGAATTTTTCCATTTTTTGGGTTTGGTCAATCGAATACGTGTATTATGGCTTAGCATTGCTAATGTCGGGAGGATATATTTTATTTTTTAATTGGAAAAACAAAAAGATATGAATAAGGATTTACGCATCGTTTTTATGGGAACGCCCGATTTTGCAACGGGAATACTGCAAACATTAATTGAAAACAAAAAAAATGTCGTGGCAATCGTCACTTCGCCCGACAAACCCGCAGGACGAGGGCAACAAATTTCCAAAAGTTCGGTCAAACAATACGCCGAAACGCTAAACATTCCAATATTACAGCCCGAAAAGTTGAAATCCGAAGAGTTTATCAGTGCGTTACAAGAACTCCACGCTGATTTGTTTATCGTGGTGGCGTTCAGAATGTTACCCGAAATCGTTTGGGCAATGCCACCCAAAGGAACGATTAACTTACACGCCTCGCTTTTACCGCAATACCGTGGCGCCGCTCCGATTAATTGGGCGATTGTCAATGGCGAAACCAAAACAGGTGTAACGACATTTTTTATTGAAAAAGAAATTGACACAGGAATGATTTTAGTCAAAGAGGAAGTTGTCATTACCGAAGACATGAACGCAGGCGAACTACACG
>DAOMPZ010000146.1:0-3189 GCA_035445045.1 Crocinitomicaceae bacterium
CGAACGTATCAATTTTCCTGTTCCCGTTGTTCCGCTCACAAAACTAAAATCGTGGAAAACAGGCATTGCAAGGCTTTTTAATTCCGACACAGACTTAATGATGTCACGCATACAGGAAGATGTACGCAATACGTTTATTGTGTTTGAAGATGCTACAAAATACGTGGGTAGCAAACTCACAACGGACGTGCGTAAATTCGTATTGGACAGTAAACAAAAGAATTTAGATATGGTTTTTATTTTTCACTCACTTATGGCAATTCCGCCCGAATTAATCCGCATTTCGGACGTGTTGATTTTGTTTAAAACAAACGATGCCAAACTCCCTGGTAAATACGATGCGTGGGCAGACCTCGAAAAACTCCGAGAAACCGTCCGCAAGTCAGACAACCGCTATATTCATAAAGCTATTGAATTAAACTAAAAACCGATGTACAAAAGCGAACTATTAAAAAAATATCCCGAACTAAACGCCCGACAATTAGCATACTTGCTAAACGTTGAGATGTTTGCCGAACTGTCTGCACTTGGGTACAAAAAAAATGAAAAACGATTAGCTCCGTGCGTGGTTCGTAAATTTATTGAACTATACGGAACGCCATTAAACGACGAAGATTTTAATTGATATGATAAACTTCCCTAAATTCAAATACAGCAAACCAATATTTTGGTTACTAATAGGTATATTAATTGCCCTGTTGTTAAGTTGTTCACCTGTAAAGCGTTTGGAACGTTTGCACAAGAACCACCCTTATTTATTTACGGCAAAAACCGACACGCTGATTGTCAAAGACACTTTGCGGTTTATGATACCTGGTGTTCGTGCCGATACGGTTGTGAGTTATGCACAATTAACAGATACCCTATACATCGACAAAGACAGGTTGCATATTCGTATTGTGCGTATTCCTATGCACGACAGTATTTATGTGGACGGACGTTGCGACACGGTCTATAAAACCGTCTATCGTGAAATAAAAGTACCATACCAAAAATACGAAGTAAAACCGCCTGCCGAAAAAAACAACTGGCGGACGGTTATTAATATTTTTCTTGTGATATTCGTGTTGTTTTTGATTTACTTGTTGTATAGATATTTGAGTGCTGAATAAAAATATTTTGTATATTTGTTGTAAAATAAATTAGCTATGATGAAAGTACAAATGGAATTAACACAAGCGCAATACAAGCAGTTTGAGGATTTGGCGAAGAAAAACGGCGTTAAAATCGTAACGCTACGTTCTAAAAAAATAGCTCCGAAGAAGAAAGAAATAGACTCTAATTTTTTGGACAATAGGGAACAATGTAAAAGACTAAAAAACGAAATGAGAAGAAAATATAATGAACACGCTAAAATTAAGGTTGAGTATATCGTTTGAAAACGCAATAACGGATTATTACGCTTACAAGTCTAAAAGCAAAGAAGACATTTTACACGCAGATAGGATTTTCGACGTTGTTTTTGATATTTTGTATAAAATCCAAGTTGACAAAAAACACCTCTCTCAACTTGTCCAATACCGCAACTCTAAAAACCTACAACGTTTTACCGTTGAAAAACACACTATATTTTTCAGAATAGATTTAAAAAAGAACGAATTACAAGTAATGTACTTTGTCGCCTCGAAACGAGTAAAGAAAAAACTAACTTAAAAAAAATATTTTCAAGCCGTCTAATCCAGACGGTTTTTTTTATGCCCAAAAATCCTGTAAGAAACTACATAAAACTACATAATCACGCATAATCCTGCAAGAAACTACATAAACCTGCAAAATCCCATAATCGTTGTTTTGAGTGTCCCGAACTTTGTCACCACGAAATTTTAATAAAAAGAAAGTTTATGACAACAAAAAAACTCGGTGTACTCGTAATTGTCGCAATCGCATTAATAGCAGTTGTAGGCGGTTTTGTCGTGTACAACCACTTTAAAAAAGACAACAACGCTAATCCGTCCTTACGTGAAACAGAATTGGACGAACTTGAAAAACCAATTATTAACGAACCAAACACAGAAGAGTAACCATGGCAGATGAAACAATAGACTCGAAAAAAGTTTTACTCCCTTATTCGTTAAAGAACTTAGAGGGTATTAAAACAACAACGCAAAACACGCCCGAACAGGTGGGCTTGTACGAAATCTTTCTTCCTGTCACAGTGGACGAGCAAGAAATTGAGTACGAAGTAAAACTTCACACATCTGTTTCGCGCCTTTTGTTCCCGAAAACGGTAGAAAACAATGCAGAAGAAACGGTAACAGTAAACTACCAGTACAACGCTTTTCCTGTTGTAGAGGGGTTCTTAGTAATCAAGTATTCACAAATCAAGGCGAATTTAAAAACGTTAGCATCCGATTTAGGGTGGGAACCAGAGAAAGAGGAAGAGGTAGTACCAGAAGGGTAACCTAAAATAAAAAAAAAATAAAAAAATAAAAAAAATGCAAACAGTAAAGCAAATTTTAGACAATCACCCATTAGAAATTCAAGCAAAAGGTAGAAGTTTACCTTTAGTTTCTTTTGGAAAAAACAACAAAGTAGCGAACTTTGTGAATGAAAATGAAAACGCTCACAAATTCGGTTTCACTATCAAAAACGACTCTTCAGAAGATGCGTTTATTTTGATTGGCGGTTTTTTACCAACACGCAACCGCACAATTTTCGAAGACCTGTCCGAAATTTTAGCAAAAACAGGAGCAAACTGTATTTTGTCGGACGGTGTTATTCGTTCAATCACAGAGCCAGGCGGTTCGACGTTTTCGGGTGATGTTACCGTAACATCTACGGATTCAAAAAGAAGTGTTACGCAACTCGTGCGCTACGCTTGTGAAACGCCTACACGTGTAACGATGATGAAGTTGCGTTCAAACAGAGTAACGTCAGCAGACCCTGAAAGTTCCAACTACAACAACAAAATAAAGTCACAATGGTTTTCCGCTTTGGAAGATACTGTTTCGGAAGACTTAGACTTAGCTCCGTTGCAAGTTGGTGGTACAAACTTCAACCGTGATATGTTGGACGTTAATTTCCAATACCAAAATCACAAATTCATTTTGTCTAACGAAAATTTCAACGTTATTCAAGTGAACGCAGGCACGGTGTTGAGTGTAACGATGTATGTCGGTGCGCAATTATCAACAGGGCAAATGTTGTACCGTTTAACGGAAAATGCAGACAGCGTGGTTGTGCCCACAA
>DAOMPZ010000146.1:3199-5809 GCA_035445045.1 Crocinitomicaceae bacterium
TTAAAGTTAAACAAAATAAGTAGGGCTTACAATTCCTAATTCTCAACCCAAAAAAGCCGTACCGTACTGCGGTACGGCTTTTTTTAATACAAAACTATTATGGCAGACAATAAAACCGCAGGGCAAAACGATGCGATGTGGAACTCCTTAGCCTCAATGCTAAACAGTGGCTCGTCCATGTTTCAAACAGGTATGCAATACGGAACGATGCTAAATGGCAACGCTCGTGATGCACAGGTTCAAATCGCACAGTATAACGCACAAGCCGCACAAGCAAACGCAGGCAATAACGACACGCCAAAACAAACTTTTGGCGTGGACAACAAGTATATTTTCATTGGAGGTATTGCCTTGGTGGGAATGATACTCGCAATCGTATTTATGAAACGCAGAAAAACAACCGCATAACATGGCAACAACGACAGAAAAATGGATAGCAGAATTAAACGACGTTAAGGAGAAAATCGAACAAAAGCAGGCTGAACTACGTAACGCAGAACAAAGAAGGGCGACTGAACAAAGACGTGTTGATAATCAAATGACCTATTACAACAGTTGTTCAACTCGTTATTCTTTAAAAAACCGACAAGAAGATTGTCGCAACGAAGAAAAGCGAAAAATGCTACCTTACGAGCAAGGTTTGGCAAAAGCAAAAGCAGACATTGCATCGCTAACGGCTGAAATTAACTCGCTCGAAAGTGCTAAAAAAATCCTTGAAAGTTCGCTCCAATCGGCGCAACAATCTGATGACCAAGCCAAAATCGTTTTAGCTAATCAAGGACAAACGTTTGAGGGCATACAAGCACGTGAGCAGGGCAACGCAATGGCACAGTTACAAGTAGCAACAATCAATGCCGAAGCAGAAGCTTCCAACAAGAAAAAAGCTAAAAATGTGAACTTGATTATTACCGTTGCGGTTGCTGGTGTTGTTATTACTGCAGGAACGATTTTACTAATTCGCAAACTTAAAAAGAAAAAAGCATGATACAGATAGGACCAACAACGCTACCAACAGCATCGGTATTGCCAATACAAACGGTATCATCGCCGACACTTTCTTTGGCTACGATAGATTCAAATACGTTAGCACTTACCCAAGAGCAAGCAGTAGCTTTGACCGTTGACCAAGTGGCAAATTCATTAAATGTGCAGGCGCAAACATCTCAAATTTTTATCTCGCAAACGCCGTCATTGGAAAACCTTGTAATTGACACGCCAACTGAAACGCCGTCACAAACACCCATTTCAGCAATAGCAGACGAATTAAACGCACCATTGAAAACAGGTAATTTGTCGTTTAATTTAGGTAGCTCTTGCACCGACTGCGACAATGAACACCCATGCGAAGAGTGTGCAGGTGCGCAACAATTAGGCAGTACACAAGCTAAAGTAACCGAGTTCCCGTCACAATACGACAAAGAAGAGGCAGAAAAATTAGAAAAGAAAAACGAAAGCGACAAAAAACTAACCAAAGGCATTAAAATAGCTGCCCTGGTGTTTGTCGGTTTAATCGTTGTTTTCATGGGTATTAAATTCCTTAAAAAATCAAAAAAATGAATTTTGAATTAAAAACCGAATCCACAATAGACCCAAAAGCGATTGTTCTTTTGGGCTTAGTTATCCTCATTGCAGGTGTGGGTATTGTTTTTACCTATTCACTTGCTAAACGTTGAACGATGATAACGAAGTTTTTAAAATGGTTCAAAAGTTTGCCAGCACCTATGCAAATAGCTTTGTTGGGTGTTACTGCTTTTATTATTTTTCGCTTGATTCATTCGGGCAAAGGAGCGTTAGGCAAACTAAAACAACAGTCTGAAATTGCAGGCGAAGAAGCGGTTTACAAAGCCAAAGGGCAAGTAAAAACATACACTGATAAGCAATACAGCGATTTTGCCACAAAGCTATACAACGCTATGAACGGTGCAGGAACAGACTTTTCGGCAATTAAAGCAGTGTTCAATAAAATGAAACATGATTTAGACGTGTTGAATTTAGAAAAGAAATTCGGTTTACGTTCAAGTTCATATACAAGTAAATTTTCTCTTGGATTTTCCGACCCCTCCGATTTAGCGGATTGGTTACAAGGCGACTGTTCCGCAAGTCAAATTGCAGAATTGAACAACCTATTAAGTAAAAAAGGTATCACTTATTCTTATTGAAATGAAAATTGACCAACGCCAATTACTTACATCAATTTTAGCAGGCTTTATCGTTGCTGTAATGGGTTTTTACATCAAGCGAGGTTTGGAACAAATGTATAATAAAAACAAAGACAATGCAAATGCTTAATTTAATTACCGAAAATATTATCACAATCGTATTCAGTACGCTAACAGGTTTGGTAACAGGATTAGTGTCTTTTGTGTTTACCAAACGCCAATACCAAGGACAAGTAAAAAGTACCGACCTCGACAACGTAAGTAAAACGAATGAAATTTACGAGAAAATGTCCCGTGATTTTGCGGAAAAATACAACGAACTGAAAGCCGAAAACAAAGAAATTCGAGAACAGTTAGCTATTGAGCGAGCGCAATGTGAGGAGCTTCGCAAAAATTTCAATGCGTTGCAAATTCAATTTAATTTATTATTTAACGAAAATAAAAAAACAAA
>DAOMPZ010000147.1:0-5779 GCA_035445045.1 Crocinitomicaceae bacterium
AAAACCCGAATACCCAATGGATTTGGTTTTGCAGTACCAACGGTATATGGATAGTAACGGTTCTATTGAAGTAACGCATGAATTGCTTAACAAGTTAGGCATTCACGAAATCGTTATTCTTTCGGAATCGCTACCAAAAACACCACATTGGAACATTCAGACCTATTCTTTTACGGCAAAGGCTACTAAACCGCTACCACTCATTATTGACTTAAAAGCAACTGCACCAAAATATTGATTATGGAAGTTTTAAAATGTAGCATACATATTGGCAACTATTGGTTTGATTTTGTTCATCAAATCACAGTTGAAAGTTCGTGGAAAGAGTTTACGGATAAGGCTACGATTATGCTTCCTGCAGCGTTAAAAATTGATGCCAAAGATTTAAAAAAAGCCATTCCAACAGGTAGTAAGGTAAAAATTGCCGTCGGTTACGAAGATTACGGTTTAACGGAAATATTTAACGGCTATGTGGCACGTGTGCGCAACAAAGTTCCTGTGGAAATAGAATGTGAAGACGAGATGTGGAATTTGAAACAAATACAGATTAATGAGAACTGCAAAAACGAAAAGTTGGGCGATTATCTAAGTCGGGTATTGAATATCCGTGTGGATTGTTTCGACACGACCGTTCCGTCTATGATTGTCAACAAGCTGACAGGTGTTCAGTTGCTTGACAAGATAAAAGAAGAATTTGGCTTTCATTCGTTTTTCCGCAAGAATGTTTTGATTGTCGGCAAAAACTATTCAGACACGGATAAGACAAAGCACATTATTATCATTGACCAAGACAGCAACTGCAATGTCAAAAATCAGGCGTTGGAGTATATGTCCAAAGAAGATGTGAAGATAAAAGTAACGGCTATCTCAAACATGGCGGACGGCAAAAAAGAAGAAATTACGTTTGGCGACCCCGACGGTGAGGAACGCACGTTAAACTTTTACAACATTCCCAAAAGCCAACTGAAAGCTATTGCAGAACAAGAAGCCGAAAAATTAAAATATGACGGCTATCGTGGCGATTTGACCTTATTTGGTGCGCCTGTTGTTTTTCACGGCGATATTCTCACGTTGCAAAACAATAAGGACAGCGACAAAACAGGCGATTACTACGTGGATAGCGTAAAATATTCGTTTGGTGTGAACGGATTTGAACAGAATGTTTCACCTGGACCAAAAGCGAGCGCATGAGTGAATTAGTAAGTGCAATACGGCAAATCACTAAAAGCATGATAACGAATGAGATGCTTTTGGGTAAAGTTACCAAGTTTAATTCGGGTGATTGGACAATTAATGTGGAGTTGAATACAGGTGCAAAAGTGGAAGAAGTTGCGGTGCGTTCGGTATTGAACTCTGAAACTTCGGGATTGTTTGTTGAACCAAAAGTGGGTAGTTATGTTTTGTGTTCTACCACGGACGGCAAGTTAGAAAACTTGAAAGTGATTTTGTTTAGTGAAATTGAAAACATCGAATTGATGCCTGCTAAAAAGATGAAATTACGAGGTGATAATTTTGGCGGATTGGTGAAGCTTCAGGAATTGGAAAACAACTTAAACGCCTTGAAACAATATGTGGAGGCAATGAATGCAGCCTTGCCGAATGCTTTCAACGCAATATTACCTGTTGCACCTGCGCCATTTGTTGCGAGTGGTGCAGCAGGAGCAGGAACATACAGTGGAGCAATGGCAGGAAAAGTTATTAATTTTCAAGATATGGAAAACAAAAACGTACTTCATGGCTAAGGATATTATTTTAAACGATTTGTTTCGCAATGGCGATTTTAACGTGGATTACAGCGATGAGCAACACGTTCATCATGTTATATTGTCTTCGCCTGGGCATTGGAAACAACATCCATTAATCGGCGTGGATATTAAGCAATACATTAATGCACCACTGACACCACAAACAGCGCAAAAATTGGAGCGCACTATTCGTTTGCAATTGGAAGCGGACGGCGCAACAGAATTAAAAACAAATGTAAACACTCAAACAAGCGAAGTATATGCAACCGCCTCGTATAACTAACATAGCACCACAAACGATTTTGGATATGATGCTTCAGTATGGAGGTGCATTGTCGGGTCTGTTTGAATTTATGAATAGTAACGACTTGAAAGACTTGGATATTTCCGAGGGCGAATACATCGCTCCCGAAGTGTTAAATGCAGATGTTGCAAGCTCACTTAATCCGTTAGGTTTAAAAGTTCCTACAGTTGTTACAGGCGAATATCCAAGTGGTTACTACCTCGCTGATGATGAAGACAATTTTATTGTGGACGATGAAGGATATTTTATTTTGGTTAATTAAGAATTATGGCACGAACAATTAGAGAAATATACGATGAGATGATTTCCGAAAAGGAAACAATGACAGAATTATCTGCGTTACAGCCGAATATTTCATCGTATCAAACATTGATGAACGATTTGACAACACAGAGTAAAGTAGCCGTTTGGCGACTTATATTTTTCGTTGTTGCTTTTTCAATTTGGACAGTTGAAAAACTGTTTGATGAACATGTTACTTCTGTTGAAAAACGCATTGCAGAACTTGTACCAGGTACTTTATTTTGGTATCAGTCAATTGCTTTGAAATTCCAAATCGGGCACGTGTTGGAATGGAATGCGCAGAAATTGGTCTATGAATACGCTATTGCAGATGAAGATGCACAAATTGTCAAGTTATGTGCTGTGAGCGAGGCAGGCGGTTATTTAGCCATGAAGTTGGCAAAATTAGACGGTGACGGTAATCCCGAAAAACTTGATGCTGGCGAATTATTAGCATTCAAAACCGACTATATGGAGCGCATGAAATATGCAGGTGTGTTTGTTAATTACATTTCGGTTGACCCCGATAAATTGCGCTTGAAGTTGAAAGTATTTTACAATCCGTCTGTTTTAGCAGCTGATGGTTCTTTGCTTTCTGACAATACCAAATTCCCTGTCAACGATACGGTGAACGATTATTTGAAGTTGATGCCGTTCAATGGAATTTTCAACGTTACAGATTTGATAGACCGATTACAGAAAGTTAATGGTGTAATTAATCCGCTGTTCATTTCGGCATCGGCACAATTTGGAGGTTATCCGTTTGCACCTGTTGCCGATTATTATCAGCCGAACGCAGGGTATATGGTTATGGATACAGTTGTTCCACTTGATGTAGAATATGTGTTATTATGATTGCGATAGACTTTATATTTCTCATTTCGATATTACTTCCGCCATTGTTACGGCGTGAAGAACTGATGTTGTACTTGCAAGCGGCATTAAAACCGTTAAGGCAATTGCATGATGTATTTCAGACGTTCTACACAGTCAAACGCTACGAGTTAGCATTTAACGGTCAAGTCATTTATTTGGAGCATTTGCTAAACGATAAGTTTAATCCTTCAGCAACGCCCAAAATATACATCGAAGATATGACGATTTCCGAGCCGTTTTATTTGTATAATGACTTGGAAAATGCCGAACCTGTTTACCTGTGGAACGCCTCGGAAGATGAAGAACCTGTTTATTTGTTTAATCAAGCGGAATACGCCGTTGGATTTATCATTTACGTTCCGATGGGCGTTGTTACGAATTGGAACGAGTTCCGCTATTGGGTGGACAAGTATAAATTAAAAAGCAAAGAATATACGATTATTGAATATTAAAATTTAAACCATGAAAAAACTAAAAACAGACATTGATGGCGGTATGCCGATTGTATTGGACGACATTCGTTTTATGTATGAATCGCTGAGCGATACGGTAAAAGGACTTGTTTCGCCTTTTAACGATGTTTTAAACCCTAATGATTTGGTTATACTGTCGGGGCTTGAGATTGAAGTAGGCCCTATTGCAGGACTTGTATTTAAACCTGGAATTGTTGCATTTCAGAATGAGATATTTGAAGTTTCTGGGTGCGATTTTGAGGCTTATCCATTAGAACCGTATTTTGTGATTGAAAAAAATTATGACTCTGAAGGCTTGAAAGTGTTTAAGTTGACAGGCGGTCATGACACTTATGAGATTAGAACGATGAAAATCATTTTCAGAGATACACCACCGTCCGAACCTCATTTTAAATTTTCAATGGATTGCTACATTTGGACACGAATCCATACCAAACTGCAATCATACATGACCGCTGAAACGAATGTCAATCATCAAGTTATCCCTTCGGTTGGTACATACGATGTGTATGGTAGGATTGATTTTAGTGGTACTATCCATCTGTGTGGCAGGCATTATGGCGAAGATTTGTCAGACAACACAACACTATTTACATTGCCTTACGAATTTCGCCCAGAACGTGAACAAACGTTAATACTACCATTGGCAACATCTGTCAAAGCGGTATGTGTAAAAATTGCAACTTCGGGAGTTGTAACCTTTAAAGGTTGGGCAAATGGAGTTGGGAGCGATTATTCGTTTGTTATGTCATTTGACGGAATAACTTATCAACAGAATGTGTAACAAAAAGCCCCGAAATTTCGGGGCTTTTTTGTTAATGTTCAAAGATTTTTTTCCATTGTTCTTCCGTAGGAAGGTACTCTTCGAGCATTTCGACCAGTACGGATATGACGCTCATGTCTGCCGTATCGGTGTCCATGCGAGCAATAGCGTAAGCGAGGGCTTCCACTCTGTTTTTGATGTCTTCCGATGTAAGCGTATCGCTGTGCGACTGTACGACCAATTTACCCATAAAATCGTATCGTTCTTTGATGATTGCTACACTCATGGTCGTAATTTATTAATGATGGATAAACGTAATTCTCTGTCTTCGATTTGAGCAACATCTATCAATATGTCGATGATACGCTCGGAGGTTAAGCGGTTGTGCTTGCGTGGTTCGGGCAAGGCAGGGTTTTTTACAACCATTTTTGCATCGCCAAACAAATTGGCTTGTTGGTCTAATTTAATAATGAGGTTTTCAGCCCAATCACGGAACAACTTCGCACGACTACTGGTGATAAAGAAACCCAAACGGATAATACCTCGCTTTGTCCATAAGGTAGTGTTGTGTGGTATTTTTAAAGCATTTCGGGTTTTGCCGTTCAAAATACTCACGGCAGTTATGAAGTGCGTACCTTCAACTAACTCGGATTTCTCCATTTTGTGCCGACGAATAGTGTATTCAGATATACCATATCCTTCAGCTACTTCATTGGTTGTCATTAAAAACTCGTGTTCTGTGTTCGGAAGAACTTGGACAGTGAGGTTGTCCATTACCTGCAAAGACAGCTTACTGTTGTTCGGCTGTGATGCGTTCGCTTTTTGTGTTTGCATAAAAAAAGTTTTTGAAAAAGAGGCAGTCGCTGCAAACACAATCAACGATGTTGAAATAGCTACGGACTTTCACCGATACGCTGCCTATGTTGTTAATAATAAAAGTTCTGATGATATTCATCGTTTTAAAAAATTGTGTTTGCAGGGCAAATATATGTAATAATTTTAAATGAGCAAGGGAAATGAGAAAAATTCCAATAAAAGAAAAACGGAAGTATTGACAGCTAACTATCCGATTTAAAGAGTGATTAAATGGTAATTAAAGCAGGGATGAAGTTTGTCCCTGCTTTTGTTTTTTTTTGTACGATTTGCTTTGAAAAATTGTACGATTTGATTTTGCGAATATAGATTTTAAGTGGATTTCCCATAATACAATTAAAATGTTTTTTTGCAAATATCTTATTTTTTATAATGTAAATCAACAAAATAATCAAAAATAAAAAAATCAAGCAAAGATAGGGCTTGTCTTTCCTTTCTGCAAGGTCAAGCCCTACGGGTTTTG
>DAOMPZ010000148.1:0-5704 GCA_035445045.1 Crocinitomicaceae bacterium
TCACGGCGACTAGCTTTTTTTGGTTCTTTTTTTAAGCAATGTAAAAAAAGAACATAAAATTTAATTGCCCACCGTTTTTTGCACCAATCTCACAACCTCCACCGCCTCTTTCACATCATGAACACGTAAAATTTGCGCTCCTGCTTGAAGTGCTAATGTGTTTAAAACGGTTGTGCCGTTAAGTGCCTCGCTGGGTGATGAATTTAAAGTTTGGTAAATCATGCGTTTGCGAGATAATCCTGCTAAAATAGGTGTGTTTAATTGTTTGAATTGTGCTAAATTGCGCAAGAGCTCAAAATTATCTTCCATGGATTTTGAAAAACCAAACCCAAGGTCAATAATGAGTTGCGAAATTCCTTTTTGACGAAAAAAATCAATTTTTTGCTCGAAATATTTTAGTACATCTTCCGTAATGTTTTGATATGTAAAATTATTGTGCATCGTTGTCAAATCGCCGTTTAGGTGCATGATAATGTACGGACAATTATGTTTGGTAACGACGTTCGGAAGCTCACTATCAAAACTTCCTGCGCTAATGTCATTAATGATGTGTGCGCCGTTTTTTAAGCAATAATCCGCAACCGAAGCACGAAATGTGTCAATGGAAATTAAGATGTCAGGGAATTTTTCTTTAATCCACGACAAAGGTTCTTTTAAACGTTCTAATTCGTCCATTTCACTCACAAATTTTGCATTTAGTCGGGTAGAAAAACCGCCTAAGTCGATGATGGTTGCGCCGTCTGAAATGTGTTTTTCAACAAGGTTTAACAGTTCGTCTTTCAACTGTTTACGGCTTCCTGTATGGAACGAATCAGGTGTGCAATTCACAATTCCCATGACAATCGGTTTGTCATAAGTGAATATTTTATCGTTTATTTTTAATGTCAATTCGCTAAATTTCATTATCTTCAACCGCTTATTTAATATAAATAATTTTAATCATGTCAGAAACTTTGGCGCAATATAGTGAAGTGATTTCAAATTGCAGAGATATTTTTCAAAAGAAAACACGAGATTATGGAACGGCATGGCGAATTTTACGCACAAGTTCCCTAACTGACCAAATTTTTATCAAAGCGCAACGCATTCGCACCATTCAAGAAACAGGAAAGAATTTGGTAGGTGAAAGTGTTGAGGGTGAGTTTGTTGCGATTGTGAACTATTGTGTTATGGCACTTATTCAGTTGCGTTATGGCGATAATTTACCGTTGGAATTAGACGAAAAACAAGCGTTTGAAATGTATAATACAATGACGGACGAAGCCTGCGATTTAATGTCGAAAAAAAATCACGATTACGGCGAGGCATGGCGAGTTATGCGTGTAACGTCATTGACAGATTTAATCTTGATGAAACTTTTACGTGTCAAACAAATTGAAGATAATAAAGGGGAAACATTGATTAGCGAAGGAATTGACGCTAATTATTTCGATATGCTCAATTATTCCGTTTTTGCATTAATTCACTTAACAAAATAAACTATGAAAGATAAAATAAAATACTCGTTTTCAGGACATTCGCTACTTATCAATATGCTGTTTGTAGCGATTAATATTACAGGAGTTGCATTGGTTGCTATCGGCTACCATGACTCTCACGTAGATACAAAATGGCTATACGCAGGTATCGGTTATTTCTTGATTTTAGGAACAATTTTAGGAATAATTGTATTCAAAGGAAGTGTGATGATGTCTTTTATTTCCAGAGTGTTAGTTGGAAGTTTGTTCATCGTTTCGGGTTTGATAAAAGCTAACGACCCGATTGGATTTAGTTATAAATTAGAGGAGTATTTTGAAGATGGAGCGTTGGCTTTCCGCATCAAAGAATGGTTTTCGATGCCCGATTTCTCGCTCGAATTTTTCATTCCGTATGCCTTAGCGTTAAGCGTAATTATCTGTATTGTTGAAATTGTTTTGGGTGTTTTGGTGCTGATTGGCGGAAAAATCAAACTAACATCGTGGCTACTTTTATTGATGATAGTTTTCTTTACATTTCTGACGTGGCTCACAGCTTCATGCGACCCTAAGAAAAAATTTGTGGACAGAGATACGTATGCTTTAAATTCGTCATTGGCACACGTTAAAATCGAGGAAGCTAAAACAAATAAAGACATTAAAATTATCTCTAAATCAAATGGAAATGTTGTTGTTGATGAATTGAAAAGTACGCAATGTGTCTTGGATTGTGGTTGTTTTGGCGATGCGATGAAAGGTTCTGTCGGACGTTCGTTGACACCGAAAGAATCGCTTTGGAAAGACATTTTGTTGTTCTATTTCATTATCTGGATTTTTGCCACACAATGGAGAACAAAGCCGAATACACCGAGAGAAAATTCGTATGTTGTGCCGATTTCCATGATTTTAATTCTTTTCTTATCGTTTGTCTTTGGTTGGTATTTTCCTGTTGTTTTTGGCTTAATTGCTATTGTCGGAGCGTTGTGGGTGAAGCAATCAGGAGGAGTGATTTTAGGGAATTTCTTTGGTTCAACTTTATTAGTGACCATTCTTTGCGGTTTGATGACAACGTATGTTTTAATGTACGAACCGATTAAAGATTATAGACCGTACGCTGTCGGCAATGATTTCCATGAAAAAATGAATGACGGTATTATGGGCGAATTTCAGAGTGCGTTCAAAATGAAAGACTTAAAAACAGGTAACGAAATCGTGTTGTCGGAGGCAGAATACATGGATCCTGATAAAAAATTGTGGGAAGATTCTACTTTGAAATTTATCAGCATGGAGTCGATTGAAATCAAAAAAGGCAAGTTGCCGTCCATTGATTCTTCGCAGTTCAGTCCAACAATTGAGGTTTCTAAATTGACAGATGTTGAGCGAAAAATGCCATACATTGACTCGATTTTAAGTGAAAATATGACCGAAGGCGTTTTGTTGTACAAGATTAGTGACCACTCAACAATTGAAGTGCTGAAAGAAGATTACGACACGACGTATTATAAAACAAGTGAATACTATTTTATGCGTGAAGTTGGAATTGTCAACCCTGATTTGAGCGAAATATCCGTTCGGAATTTGATTGTTAATTCGCCAAAAGTGATTGTTTTGTTCTCGAAAAATCTGTCGGAAGCTAATTTGATGCACATTAATAAATTGAAAGAAATCTTACAAAGAACGCAAAAAGATTCTATTCCGTTTATTTTAGTTACGTCGTCAAATCAAGAAGAAATTGAGAAGTTTAGAAAAAAACACAAACTTCAAATTCCAACGTTCATCATGGATTTTACCGAAATTAAAGTTGTTTGTCGTTCCAACCCAAGTTTGATGGTTGTGATGAATGGCGTTATCAAAGGAAAATATCCATTCCGTTCCACACCAACGTACGATTGGATACAAAAACACGTATTTTATAAAGATATCAAATGAGAAAAAAAATAGTAGCAGGTAACTGGAAAATGAACCTTACCAAACGTGAGGCGTTGGCTCTTTATGCTGAAATTACAAACGGTTCAAATGCGATAAATGCCTATAAATTAGCCGTTTTCAGTCCATTTTTATTTTTAGATGCACTCAAACAAAACGAGCAAGAAACGGTTCAAATTGGTGCGCAAAATTTTTATTTTCAAAATGCAGGAGCGTTCACAGGCGAAGTATCGTACAGTCAGTTGAAAGATTTGGGCGTGACCAACGTGTTAATCGGACATTCCGAGCGCAGAATGATTTTTAACGAAACGGACGAAATTATAAAACAAAAAGTTGATGTGGCGATTGCAAATGAAATGAACGCATTTTTTTGTTGTGGCGAACCGTTGGAAGTGCGTGAAGAAAACACCCATTTTGACTATGTTTTCGAGCAACTTAAAAATAACATTTTTCACTTGTCAGCGGTTGATATTCAAAAATTGGTTATTGCTTACGAACCGATTTGGGCGATTGGAACAGGTAAAACCGCAACTGCCCAGCAAGCCGAAGAAATGCACGCACATATTCGCAACGAAATTGCCAAAAAATACGATGCAAGCGTAGCCAATGCTATTTCGATTTTATACGGTGGAAGTTGCAACGCCTCAAATGCCAAAGAATTATTTGCCAATCCCAATGTTGACGGAGGTTTGATCGGTGGCGCATCGCTGAAAAGCAAGGATTTTTTGGAAATTGCAAAATCATTCTAAATGGAATATTTAGCACTAAAAGTTGAATTAAAACCTGTTTTTCCGTGGGGAGAAATCTTAATTGCGCAGTTAGCAGATTACGGTTTTAACGGCTTTGAAGAAAACGAAAACGGAATTTCGGCTTACGGAACAATCGGCGAATTGCGTTTGAAAGAGGCATACACTGAAACGCTTTTGAACGGCGAAAATCCCGAAGTGCAAATTTTATTTGAAGAAGAAATTATTCCGCATCAAAATTGGAACGAAAAGTGGGAATCTGAATTTCAACCTGTTCACGTAGAAGATAAATTGACGATTTTAGCACCTTTTCACGAGAAACCACTTTCGGGCGAACTGCAAATTATCATTCAACCGAAAATGTCGTTTGGAACAGGTCATCATCAAACTACGTGGCTGATGTCCAAGTTGTTATTAGATATGCAAACCTTGCCCGATGATATTTTAGACATGGGGACAGGTACGGGAATTTTAGCTTTTTTAGCCGAAAAATTAGGAGCAAAACGCATTTTAGGAATTGACATCGAACCGTGGTCTGTGGAATCGTGTATTGAAAATGCACAATTCAATTTATCGAAAGAAACGACGTTCTTATGTGGTGACATTGATTTAATTGAGGGTAAAAAATTCAACATGATTATTGCGAACATTAATAAAAATATTCTCACGACACAAATTCCTTTTTATGCAAAAGCGTTGGAGAAAGGCGGAATTTTGTTGTTAAGCGGATTTTTTGAAACTGATGTCGATGATTTGGTGGCATTTGCGAAAGAATATAATTTAAAATACGAATTTCATTTGACGAAAGAAAATTGGTCGGCGATAAGGTTGGAAAAGCTATAAATTAATATAAATCATTGTTTATGAAAAAGTTAAGTGTATTATTTTTTATTTTGAGCGTAGTTGTCAGCGAAGTTTCAGCGCAAACATTCCCGTCTGACAGAACGAAATTTGCCAAACAATTATTGACTGTTACACAGCAGTCGGCGACGCAAAAAGACCAAGAATTTATCAAAAACGTATTGTCGCCGTATTTGCTTTCCGAGGCGAATATGTCGAATGATGTGTTCAATAAAATGGTTGAAACGTGTAACCTCATGGATACGAAAAAATTACGTTTTTATCCCGACACGTATCAATATGTTTATGTGATGTATATCATGTCGAAAAACAAAGTTTCTCAATCAAATTACGACAATTGGCATAAGATTTTTTCAACGTATTTAGAAGGAAAAACCGCCAAAAATGCACAAGAATTTCTTACTTTCTCATATACTTTTTTTGACGAAAACACGCTAAGTAGTCGTTCTAACTTCACATGGAAATACATCGGTGGAACGTTTGAATTTAAAGCCGATAAAAATCCGTCAATTAATCTAACAGGCGGAAAATTAGTGTGTTACTTGGATAATCGAGGGAGCGGAAGCAATTTTAAATTAATCGACTCGATTGTTGTGAAAAAAACCGAAGGCGTATTTCTTCCCATGGACGATGATTTCAAAGGGAAAGGAGGTATGGTTACATGGGAAAAAGTTGGTTTAGCTCCCGACAAAGTATTTGCCGAATTTACAACGCCTT
>DAOMPZ010000149.1:0-5656 GCA_035445045.1 Crocinitomicaceae bacterium
TAAACTATCAAAAAACAAACAGATGGACTATCTATCCATCTGCTTTTTAAATTAAAAAATAAAATAATTACTGTTTTTCAATAAGTTATAGTTGGAAATTGTAATGTCCGATAATTGAGAACATTACCACGTTTTTTGAATATTTCTTTATTTTTAATGACTATCATGTCACATCTTTCTTTAGCAAATTCATATTGTTCTATATCTTTCTTTTTAAATATTATATACGGCTCAGAATTGTTCTCAACATAATATTTCATCGGATAATCAAGTAAGTTTATCTCATGAAGAGAGGGTGTGTGTTTTTCATAATATTGGACAATTATAGAAAATACTTGATATGGGTATTTCTTTTTGACTACTGAGGTCATAGATGTAAAGGGGTAGCCGTCATAATACTCATCATTTTCCTTATATGTAGCATGAACATTCCCACAAATCATTAAACACACAGCATTAGAATTTGTTAATTCGATTAAATTCTTGCTCATAAAGTTTTCTCGAATAGAGTCTGTTTTTTTCCATGTGTCTTTATAATTAAATTCGAGATTATTCAGATACTCTTTATAAATAACTTTACGATTACCTAAATATTGAGAGAATACTTCCATATTACTTTCTATTTCTTTGATTAAACTTCGTATTATATTTACACTTTTCTTTTTGTTATAGTTTTTTATATTTCTGCTGTTTATGTATTTATTGACCATAGGTAAATTAATATTTTTTAATTCTGGAAAGATAATAGATAAACCTATCATTTGCTTTTTAAATTTATAAAAATGATATGAATCAATACCTTTTATTTTAACTTTATCAATATGTGAATCATTGTAGTTCCTAAAATATTCTAATCTCCGTTTTATTTTTAATGATATTCGTTTGTCAAGTAAAGAACATATAGTATTCACTTCGTATTCCATATCAGCAGACAAAATATATTTATTAAAAATATTAGCTACTTCTTCAGGAATTTCAAAAATAAAAGCATCAACTTTCGTATTTTTTAAAATATAGTCAATCATTGCAATCTGTAAATCTATATCATCTTCAATATGGGACTCTCCTATCACATACAATTTTATGGAAGTATCGAAAAAATCAAAAGCAATTTTATTTTCCTGTTGACAAAAAACAAAGGAAAATTGCAAGAATAATATACCTATTAGATATTTCATTTATTTGGAGATCTCTTAACAAGCGTTAATCTTGTACGTTCTTTAATAGTTTTATACTGTACTCGTATAACTAGTTTATATCCATCACATGAATCATAAAGATTATCGCCACCAGGCGTTTGTTTATATAACTCACCTTTGATTTTTGTATTCGGTGTAATAGTTTTAGGAGGTTCTATTATAGTAACACGATGATTATTCTGATGGTGGAATATCTTTTCGCCTATATTAAACTTGTAGTAACTATCCCCCCCATTATCATTCTTTTTTGTTTTTAGCATAACTGAAAGTACTGCAAATTCCCCTTTTTTAAGGTCGCTTAATACTTGTTCAAACGATTTTCCTCCGGTATTTGTAGCATTACCTACTTTTTCTTCAGGGTAATCTCGCAAATTAGGAGTAGTTTGTAGAGCAGCGTGATCAATATAGTTAAGTGTAAATTTTTGTGTTTTCCAACTTACTTTTGGTGAACGATTCTCCCTATGCCACGTGAAATTCCAATTAAAAGTCACGCCTTTTTGAGGTATTCCAGTTACATTCCGAGCATACCTCCCTCTTCTGAAAGTAAGAGTAAATAATCCAAAATTTTTAGATACTATTCTTTTAGGTTGTTTTGGCTTAGGTATTTCCTCTTGACCACCTGCATTATTTATATCATTATCTCCTGTAACTTGATTACCCATTGATATTCTCCCATCTGGGTCAATTTTATTGATAGGATCATTATCAAAACCCGTATAAGAACTTTGCCACAGTACCTCATTAGCCAATGGATCAACACTCACAAACCTACAACTCATAGGCAAATAATACCTAGCTCCGTAATAATACAGCCCACTTTCTTGGTCTTTTTCTTTGCCTGAGTAGCGATACCTTTTCTTAACATAACTTCCAAAACTTGTTTCGCCAAAAGGATAATATTCTTCTTTATTAATTAATGTTCCGTTTGTTTCAAGTAAAATAGAGGAACTTCCCAAATGGTCTTCTAAATTATATTTTATCGCAGGTGTGCTATCCCCAAAATCATCGCCTAATCTAATAACTGCAATTCTACTTTGATCGTCCAAAACATGGAGCGTATTTTGCTCGTCCGTGCCGTCTGTTTTGTATTCAAAAACTCCGTTAATGTAACTTACACTTTCATAACTTCCGCCTTGCGTTCGTACAATTTTCTTAACACGGTTTCCTGAACTATCGTATAAATATTGTGCGTAAACCGTTGGTTCTGCCGTGCTAACTTGGTTGTAAAAACAACGCATATTGTTCCCAAAATCCCATTCAAAAAAACGACTTATCGTTTCCTGCGTTTGGTTTCCGCAAGCATCATACGAAAAAGCATAATTGGTCATACCAATATCAATGCTGTTCAGTTTGTTATTAGCATTGGAATAATTGAAATTTCTTGTAAAGTTATTATTGCCAATATGTTGCAATTTTTGAATATTTCCTACTCTGTCGTATTCATGATTTTGGGTGTATGCCGTTGTCGTACTGTTATCCGTACTGCGGTAACTGTCGTCCCAAATCGGTGAAACAATCGGGTTATTTTCCCTACCGTTTGCACTTAATAAACGATAAAGCGGGTCGTAACTAAATACTCGGTTTAAGCTATCTGTTCCGCCAATACCACAATTAGAAGTTCGCTCATTAATGCTAAGAATATTACCAATTAAATCATCAATGTAGCCACTATCTTGTTTTGCTGTTCCACTCTGCGGTGTATATATTTGTTTGTTACCGTCCTGCGTTTTTACGTACTTTTCACTTCTAATCCGTTGCAAGCGGAATGTAATGTTTTTATAACAATACCGTGTCATGATGTCATTGCCGTAGGCGTTAAAATACGATATGTTCTTTTTTATTTTCACTTTTTCTTTTTAATTGCTTACATCAATACAATTATTTAATATCCGATAATTGATAACATTATCCTATTTTTTTACATCTTTACGAATATAAGATGGTAAATTATTAATCTCGTCATCTTCATCTACTCCATAATGAAAACTTACAATCATTTTACCAGCAACACTCACAGAATCAAAAAAAAACAATTCATTGTTGGAATATTTTGCCATACTATAATTACCATTTTTATTTTTTATATATCTATATACAATATTACAATCTTCTAATAAAAGTTTCACATTTATAGAATCATTAGAGTACGTACACAAAATATGGTCTGATGAGGTTTGTTCTACCTTTCCATATTTTGCGTAAAAATCAACTTCTTTATTTCCTTTACACGGATATTCCATTATTTGTGGAAAATTATTCGGGTAATAATCAAATGAAAATAAACAAACGACAAAAAAATAAGTTACGGTTTTCATATTATTCATTAACAATAGTTTTTTGAGATGATTTCATATCTGATAAAGGAAGAGGCACCATATTTATGACTTCTCTTTTTGGAGTATTTGGAATATCTTCTAACATATTCCAACGAGCTATTTTGAATGACTTACTATCTAATTTAATTGTTATAGTTTTTGACTGTAAAAAATCAACAACTACGTTGTTTAAATTACCTTTACCATAGTAATAACCCGATCCATATATAACTGATTGCTGGTTTGGATTATTATCTTCTGCTCCCAAGAGGACATAAGTGTGCTCGCTAGAAACATACATATCACCTGCAACAACATTTTCAGGAAGTACTGAATGAGAAATGGATTCCTTTGTATATTTTGATCCAACTTGTTTACGGACAGTTTCATAAAAACCATCAAAATTTTTATACTTAGTATCACTTGAACTATATGAACGAGACCCATGTTGATCTTTTACAGTAACCGAAAATTCTACCTCCCTCATTTCAAAATACTTCATCACAGTAAATAATGCTAAATCGTTACAATCAAATTGTAATTTCGCATGGTTTCTTTCAGCTAATGGTATAATTTCATTTTTAACAGTAGCATCAAAATCACTTAGTGACATCACATCAACTTTAGAATTTTTAGGTTCCCACGCTTCTAACCCTTCCAATTCAATCATGCTAATCACTTTATTCTCAGCATACGCATAACTGCTATTATACGGATACTTAGCAGATAACGGGTCAACAGAAATAAACCTGCATATCCAAGCTGAATGGTATCTGAATTTACAGTAGTATAACCCACTTTCATCATCTCGTTCTTTTCCTGAAAACTTATAACGTTTCTTGGCATAGCTACCAAATGAAGTTTCACCAAAAGGATAGTATTCCTCTTGGTTTATTAATGCGCCGTTTGTTTCCAATAATACGCAGGAATTACCCAAATGGTCTTCTAAATTGTATTTTATCGCAGGGGTTGTATCACCAAAATCGCTCCCCAGACGCACCATAGCAATTCTGCTTTGGTCGTCCATTATATGGAGCAGATTTTGTTCATCCGAGCCATCGGTTTTGTATTCAAACATATCATCAATATAAACGGTACTTGTATAATCTCCTCCTTGTGTTCTTACGAGTTTCTTAACTCGAGTACCGCTTGCATCATATAAATATTGAGCGTATTGTGTGGGTTCACTTGTCCCTGCCTGAACATAAAAACTTCTTAATCTATTACCAAAGTCCCATTCAAAATGACGGCTTGTGGTTTCTGACAGTTGATTTCCACATTCATCATACGAAAAAGCATAGTTTGCCATGCCAATGTCTATGCTTTGTAATTGGTTATTGGTATTGATGTAATTAAAATTACGTGTAAAATTATTGTTTCCGATGTGTTGAAGCTTTTGGATATTGCCTAATCGGTCATACGAATAATGTTGCGTATAAGCTGTGGTAGTAGTATTATTTGTACTTCTGTACCTGTCATCCCAAATTGGTGTAATAGCTGGCGAGTTTTCCCTACCATTTGCCTGTAATAAACGATAAAGCGGGTCATAATTAAATTCTCTGTTTAAAAAACCCGCTCCTCCAATTCCACATTCAGCTACGTTGGCTTCATTTGAACCGACAATATTTCCTACAAGGTCATACACATAGTTAGTGTCTTGTCTAACATTGCCATCCGAAATAAATTCCCAGTTGCTTTGTGTGTACTTTTCACTACGTTGGCGAAGTAATCTAAATGTGCGATTATCATACAAGTATCGTGTCATTACATTATTACCGTGTGCAATTAATAAACGTTGCCCTTTAGCATTGTAAGCAATATACTTCACGTAATCCGTTCCGTCAAAAGCTACTTTTTGTAGTCCGCCTGCACGGTTGTAAGTTGGTATTCCAATTTTTCTGTTACTATCTGCATCTTCGGGATAAATCACTTTTGTAACCCTGTTTAAAGCATCGTATTCAGAATTGGTTTCAAAGATTTTCACATCTAAAATGTTCGGTAATCCCGTCCAATCCACCCGATAGCAAACGATTTCCCAATCAACAGGAGGTCCATTAAACACAGATAACAACTCGCTGTCTGCAATACATTGTCTAAGATTTGTCAGTACATTTCCCTTAAAATCGTATTCGGGTGTTTCAA
>DAOMPZ010000150.1:0-5591 GCA_035445045.1 Crocinitomicaceae bacterium
G
Source organism: Crocinitomicaceae bacterium (assembly GCA_035445045.1). Classification (GTDB taxonomy): domain Bacteria; phylum Bacteroidota; class Bacteroidia; order Flavobacteriales_D; family Crocinitomicaceae; genus 40-80. The sequence continues at coordinate 2 of DAOMPZ010000150.1, forward strand.
TCTTGTCCTTTGCTTTTGCGCTCGTTCCAATGTTTTAATCGAATGATAATCATTCCGTAATTCGTTCCTGAACCACTAATTAAACTTCTTCCCGAAATCCGTAGAATGTTGCTAATTCCCTCAATATCTTTGACTTTGTTTTCAATATCCAACAACACACGTTCAGTTTCTTCTACCGACGTTCCAGCAGGAAGTGAAATATCAGACATCACACCGCCAACGTCTTCATTGGGAACAAAGGCTTTCGGTCGAGCATTCATAATCAACACAAAAACACCTGTAAAAACTGCAATGATGATAAACGTCAGCCATTTATTGTGAACGAGAAACTGTGCTGATTTTTTGTATTTAGCTGTTGTAGCATCAAAAGCTGTATTGAAAAAGCCATAAAAACGATTTAAAAAGCTCTTTTTTGCGTGCTTTTCTTTGTCGTGAGGTTTTAAAATCAAGGCACAAAGAGCAGGCGATAACGTTAAAGCGTTGATAGCAGAAAGCACAATCGAAACAGCAAGCGTCAAACCAAATTGTTTGTAAAACACACCTGCCGAGCCACTTATGAACGAAACAGGAATAAATACCGCAGACATTACTAAGGTTATCGACACAATTGCGCCCGAAATTTCGTGCATCGCACTGTGTGCCGCTTTCTTTGGGTCTGTTTCGCCTTGCTCCATTTTTGCATGAACCGCCTCGACGACGACAATCGCATCATCGACGACAATTCCGACCGCTAACACCAAAGCGAAAAGAGTCAATAAATTAATCGTAAATCCGAATAATCCCAAGAAGAAGAACGTTCCGATAATCGCCACAGGAACGGCAATCGCAGGAATTAACGTCGAACGCCAATCTTGTAAAAAGACGAAAACAACGATAAATACCAAAATAAACGCCTCGATTAAAGTTGTGATAACTTTTGAAATTGATTCATTCAAAAAGTCATTCGCATTGGTTAAAATAGCCGTACTGATACCTTTCGGGAAATTTACCGAAGACTCATTTAAAACGGTTAAAACGCCGTCAATAACTTCTTGCGCATTAGAACCAGCCGTTTGCGCTATCGCCACGCCAATTGAAGGCTTTCCGTTGGAAACCGTTTTACCTGCGTAGGTTTGCGAACCTAACTCAATACGAGCCAAATCGCCTAACTTTAGCACTTCGCCATTTGGAGTTGCTTTCACGACAATATCGTTAAACTCTTCCACGCTACGCAAACGTCCTTTGTATTTCAAAACATATTGGAACGTTTGGTCGCCATTTTCACCCAACTGACCAGGTGCAGCTTCTAAATTCTGTTCTGCCAAAACTGCTGAAATATCGCTTGGAATTAAGCCGTAACTCGCCATGACATCGGGGCGCAACCAAATACGCATCGAATAGTTGTTTTGACTGAAAATCATCGCCTCGCCAACACCGTTGATACGTTTAATTTTGGGTAAAATATTGATGTCTGCATAATTTTGCAGAAACGTCATATCGTACGCAGGATTGTCGCTGTGTAAGTCAAAAATCAAGACGTTATCACTTTGACGTTTTGCTGTCACAACACCCGAACGTGTTACTTCTTGCGGTAACAAAGGCGTTGCTCGTGCCACACGGTTTTGAACATTTACAGCAGCCAAATCGGGATTTGTCCCCAACTTGAAATAGATGTTAATTGATGCTGTTCCGTCGTTGCTCGCTGTCGAAGTCATGTAGGACATATCTTCCACACCGTTGATTTGTTCTTCCAGCGGAATTACCACCGATTTTAAAACCGTTTCTGCATTTGCACCTTGATAACTGGCACTCACACGAACAGTTGGTGGCGCAATTTCAGGATATTGTGAAACGGGCAAACTAATTAATCCCAAAATACCAAGAATGGAAATAATCACGGAAATTACCGTTGCAAGAACGGGTCGGTCGATGAATTTACTGAACATGGTACGAGTGAATTAAAATTTTAAAACGCTATCCGCTGGAATAATTTGCGGTTTGATAACTGCTCCCTCTGGAACAATACCTATTCCTTCCACAATTAATTGGTCGTTGGGTTTTAAACCTTCCGTGACCACAAAATATTTTCCACCTGGAATTTCAATTACTTTAATTGGAACGCCTGTTACTTTGTTTTCCTCGCCCACAATATACGCCATACGTTTGTCTTGCAGTTCGGCTGTTGCCTTTTGTGGAATGATGATAACGTTTGTCAAATGTGTTGGTATGCGGATTGCTGCACTTGAGCCTGAACGTAACATTTTCGTCGGATTTTCAAATCCTGCACGCACATTAAACGAGCCTGTCTGTGTATTTATAAGTCCGCTAAATGTTTCGATTTTTCCTTGTTGTTCGTACATTTCTCCGTTGGAAAGCACAAGTGAAACTGCTGGAATTTTTGCGATTTTTTCTTGAAATGTTTTACCGTCAATCGTTTCAAATATTTTTAACTGTTCTTTCTCGTTGATGGAAAAGTACGCATAAACTTTGGAAATATTGGAAACGGTCGTCAAAGGTAACGTGGTATTGCTATAAACGTAACTCCCTAATTTATAGGGTAATTTCCCTACAACACCAGCGACAGGACTTTTAACAAGGGTATATCCCAAATTCGTTTGTGCATTGGCATACGTTGCTTTGGCTTGTTCGAGTTCGGCTTTACGCATATCCAAAGCTAAATTAGCGTTGGTCAATTCGTATGTACTGATGATGTTTTGCTCGACCAAAGGTTTGGTTTTTTCTACTTGAATTTTTGCTGCTTCGACAGCAGTTTTGGCACTTTCCACACGTGCGGCGTACATACTTACATCTTGAGCAAATTGCGGATTGGAAATTTTAAACAGTAAATCGCCTTTTTTCACTTCTTGCCCTTCGTCCACATAAATATGGTCGATGTAGCCGTTAATCATCGGGCGAATTTCAATATCTTCCATACCTTGAAGTGTTGTCGGATATTCAGCATATAATTCGGCATCTTGTGTTTTTAGCGCAATAACATTGTACGGCTGAACAGGTTTTTGAGCAACCTCTTCTTTTCCTTTGCACGCTGTTAAACTTAGTGCAATGGTACTTATTAAGAATAGAAAAACAGTTGTTGTTTTCATAGATTTAATTTACAAAACCCCAAAAATAGATATAATTCAGGGTAAATAAATTTTTTAGAAGAAAAAATACAGGGAATTTAACGTTCAACGATTTTTGCTCGTTCCGTCTTCCTTAAAAAACATCTAACCGCTGACTGTCTAATTTCAGCAAAACAAACAGCATCACGGAAAAGGACATCATCGAAGAACCACCGTAGCTGATAAAAGGCAAAGGAATACCGATAACAGGTGCTAAACCGATATCCATACCGACATTAATAGCAAAGTGATAGAATAAAATCGTGGCGACAGCGTAGGCATAAATCCGTGTAAAAGCCGAGCGTTGACGTTCTGCAATTTGAATAATCCGAACAAGTAAAACAACAAACAGCACGATAACAGTCGCCGACCCTACAAATCCCCATTCTTCCGACAATGGACAAAAGATAAAATCTGTTTCGGATTCGGGAACGTGGTTTGCCTCTGTGGACGACAAACTCGCTTGCTTAAATCCTTTTCCGTAAAGTCCGCCCGAACCAACAGCAGCCATCGCTCGGTTACGATTGTAGTCATCGCCATTAGGGTCTTCTCGCAACCCTAAAAACAATTCGATTCGTTCTTTTTGGTGCGGTTTTAATTGGTGAAACAGACTGTTTACACTGCCGACGATGAAAATTGTAATGAGGAAACTAATAATAAAAATCAAGGTAAAACGCCCTCTTTCTTTTTTGTTGAAAAACACAAATGTAATGACTAACAAGACAAGTAAAATTCCCGAGAAAAAGAAAACAATCGCCATCATTCCTGGAAGTTCAATCCCTGGAAAATCGTCAAATGTAATGGTGTCGCCGCTTTTCAACAAGGTCAACATAGACACGACAACAACGAAAAACAACAACGGAATAAAGTGATTTCCAAGCCATGTTTTTTTGAAATGATGAATACCAAAGAAGTTCAAAAGTTTTAAAATAATGGGGTCATAACTAATTCCTTCTCGGTAAAAAACGAACAAAAATGCTGTAAAAACAACCAACGAACCCGCATCGGGTTGTAGAATAATAAGTATCATCGGAATTAAAATCAAGGCGTTGACTTTCAAAACCGAAGACATGTCAAGAGTGCGTAAATTCAAGGTCGGAATGAGTTTTGTTAAAGCTAAAGCTGTTCCGATTTTGGCAAATTCGGCAGGTTGAATACCCAAACTCCCGATACCTAACCACGCTCTCGCCCCGTTGACAGGTGGCATAAATAGTACGACAACGAGCAAAATAAGACAAAACCCATAAATGAAATAGGCAAATTTTTGGTAAATGGTGGCATCAATTAAAAAGATGAGAAAACCGAGAAAAGCCGAAACACCTACCCATGCTATTTGTTTTCCGTACTTGGTTGAAAACGACACGAGTGAGGTATTTTCTATATTTACATTGTGTGTTGTCGAATAAATGGTTACAATTCCAATAGTGACCAGCGTGATGTAAATAAAAACAACCACCCAGTCAATTTTACCGAGCAGGGAATTGTTGCGATATGCTAACTCTCTCCTATTCATTATTTTGCACTCATTAAGTTAGCCTCCATAATATATTTTTCCAATTCGGCATCCGAGATTTTTCGGTTTAAATATTTTTCGATAATCAAGCGTGCAATTGGAGCAGCCCACGTTCCACCAAATCCTGAATTTTCCACAAAAACAGCGACCGCAATTTTAGGATTATCCATTGGTGCGAAACTGATAAAAACAGCGTGGTCTTTTCCTAGTGGATTTTGTGCCGTTCCTGTTTTTCCACAAACAACAATATCTTTGATACGAGCTCTTCCTGCCGTTCCACCTGGTTCGTTGACCACTCGGCGCATACCTTCCACAATCGCATCGTAATATTTTTTGTCGATGTTGGTGTGATGTTTCACTTTAAAGGTTTTGTTTGCACCCTTATTCCCGATAGATTTTACCACGTGAGGCACATAATACCAACCGTGATTGGCAATTATCGCAGCAATATTTGCCATTTGAAGCGGCGTTGTCTTAACCTCACCTTGCCCGATAGAAATGGAACGAATGGTCGAAAATGCCCAACGGTGATGCCCGTACGGATTTTTCTTGCTCGGAAATAAATTATCGTAATAATTAGGGTCGGGAATAAGTCCTGCCCTCACGCCTGAAATGTCAATGGGGAGTTTTTCGCCCAAACCAAAACGGTGCATATATTCCGCCCAATTTTTCAGACCGTGTTCGGCATCAGCGAAAACATTTTTCTTTTTCCCTGGTTGAATAACACGTCTAACTGCTTGGTAATAATAAGGATTACACGACATTTGAACCGCCTCCATGATGTTGCGTGCGTTGGGGTGTCCGTGGCAACCAACCAAACTTTTGTTACACGGAAAACCTGTGTTAATCGTAATTTTCTCTTCTTGCAACGCAACTAAAGACTGAACCAATTTAAAAATCGAGCCTGGTGGATATTCAGCTTGCAAAGGACGTGGAAAAAGCGGTCTGTTTTCGTCCATAATCAACTTAGGATAAT
>DAOMPZ010000151.1:0-5531 GCA_035445045.1 Crocinitomicaceae bacterium
CGCTACCGCTTGTTTTGTTCCTATCGTGCGTGTGATAAAATCGGTATCGAATTTAGGCGAGCGAGCAGGCGAATACTCGCGCCCGTAAAAAATGATTTGTAAATGTAACTTGTTCCAAAGTTCTTTCGGAAACAATATTTTTGCATCTTTTTCGGTTTGCTCGACATTTTTTCCAGAGGTAATTCCCCAACGTGTCAAAAGCCGATGAATGTGCGTATCAACAGGAAAAGCAGGTTCGCCAAACGCTTGCGACATTACTACTGATGCGGTTTTGTGTCCAACACCAGGCAATTCCTCCAACAATTTCATATCGGCAGGAACTTCGCCGTTGTATTTTGTAATCAAAATGTGGGAAAGTTCAAAAATTGCAGCTGATTTTCTCGGCGACAAACCACACGGACGGATAATTTCTCGGATTTCTTCAACCGATAATTTAACCATATCAAACGGATTGTTTGCTCGCTTGAATAAAATAGGTGTGATTAAATTGACACGGGCATCGGTGCATTGTGCCGAAAGCAAAACAGCAATTAAAAGCGTATAAGTGTCAGTATGGTCTAACGGAATGGGTGTTTCGGGATAAAGTTTTTCCAATTCCTCGATGATGTATGTTGCTTTTTGTTTCTTTGTCATGCACAAATATACAAAAAAAAGTGGTCAATTTTTAGTCTGTTTTCCTACCGTCTAAATTCACACTTCCGAATGTGCGCAAAAACAAAACAAACTACTCGTTGTTGTTGAAATATCTTGACCGATAAGGTAAATTTCATTTGTTTCGTCTTGTTCGCTAATCCAATTCACGGAAAAACTCAATTCTCTACTTTTGATATTGTTGTTTAAATTGGAAATTAAAGTCATCAATTGAGAGACAGAATGTGCGTTGACATAATCTAATTCAATGGTCAACTGAACAGGCGTATTGATTTTAGTAATGCGGTCTGAGACCCAAGAATGTACATTTTTCCAAAAAGGATTGTCCTTGTTTGGTATCGCACGTCCTTTAATTTGAAAATCACCATTCGACTCAATAAAACGAACAGCAGGCGTTTCAAATGTTGAATTTATAATAAGATCCATTATTACTTTTTGATTTTGGTAAGAACAAATTTAGGGATTTAGTCTTTACCTACTCAAAAAATAGCAAATTTATCACAAAACAATTCTATCGGCTTTTGAATAAATGTCGCTTTTTTAATATTCCTTTCTTGTAACTCTCTATTTATCAACTCTTTCTTAAAAAAAGCATACGAACCTACAAAAGCTATCTTTTCTATCTCAATTTGGTCGTCAATGTGCTTTTGGAAAAATTCACGTATGTTTTGAATGTGGTAAATTTCAAATAATGCAGCATTTAACGCTTGAGCAAGATTGGCAACTTCATATTTTAACGTAAAAAGTTCTTCGGGAGCTTTATCTTCCACGTTTATTTTTGACTTTAAATCATTCGTTTGTTCGCTATTTAATTGCTGTTCAAAATAAGCCGAAAGTACGAGTTTTCCAAAATAATACGCACTGCCTTCATCGCCAATTAAATGTCCCAAACCACCAATTTGTTGGCGTATCGTGCCATTGAGAATTTCGACCAAAACCGAACCTGTGCCCATAACTGCCATAGCACCTTTTTTCATATCTAACGAAAGCACCATGCCTTGAATGTCTGTCAAAATGGTCGCTGACGAAAAATAAGGGTAAAAGAAATCGCTTAGAATTTTCTTGTTTTCGGCTTTTCCCATACCTGCGCCAAAGAAAAACAAAGGCACTTTTTCGGTAACGTGTTTTGCTAAAAATTGTTCGCTATCTTCAAAAAAAGCATCGTTAAAATTGACAGGATGATAACTTTTCGTGTCAATATATTCTCTTGAATTGTCGCTGTAAACAAAAGCCCAAGAAGTAGTTGTTCCACCAGAATCAGCAACAACACTCGTTAATTTTCTACCACTCATGATTTCCATTTTTATCCCATTTCCCTTGTACACGCAAGGTTTGTTCAACAATATCTCGCACACAGCCTAAACCACCCAAATAAGGCGATTGATAGTCGCAAATTTCTTTGACATCAACCGCTGCATCTTGCGGACATGTTGGTAAATACACCAATTTTAGAAGACCTAAATCGGGCATATCGTCACCCATATACAAACATGTTTTTTCGTCAAGATTGTATTGTTCTTTTAAGGCTTGAAAGGAATTAACTTTGTTTTTAGCACCCAAAACAACAGCTGTACAACCTAAGTGCAACATCGTATTTTTGACTGATTCGCTTGTGCTTCCCGTGATAATAAAAATTTTATACCCTAATTTTCCTGCCAACTGAACGGCGTAACTGTCTTTGGAGTTGAATTTTCTAACAAATTCATTGTCGCCTACATAAACACTTCCGTCTGTAAAAACACCGTCAATGTCGAACAAAAAAGTGTCGATGTGGTTTAATTTTTCTTTATAACTTGTCATACGTTTCGATAATACTTTTGGTCATGAGTTGATAAATTTCTTTTTGAATACCTCCAAGCATCTCCTCTTGTGCGTGAATTACATTTTGATTGTTGCGTTTGGCAGGTCCGGTTTGCGCTGAAAAAGCACCGTTTTCCATGGCTTTATCAACTGTTTCTTTGAGTAAAGGGTAAAGCAGGGTTTTGTCTAAACTAAATTTTTCGGCAATTTGCTCCGCTAAATAAATTTGATGATTGACAAAATTATTCATAAAAACCGCCGCTAAATGAAGTTCTCGGCGTTTGTTGGAGTTCATAAACTGCACGTTCCGACTGATTTTATACGCCAAATCAAAAAGTTCTTGTGAAAAAATTGTATCGGTCGATTCGATTAAAAAAGGAACTTCAAATAAATTTATTTTTCGACCTTTTGAAAAAGATTGCAAGGGATAAAAAACGCCCATTTCGTGCTTTCTATCTAAATCTTGTAAGCGCACACTCCCCGATGTATAGGCTATTTTTACCGTTTTTGGAAGTTGATTAACAACAGAATTTATCACATCATCAGAAACGCAAACGATACACAAATCAGCAGAAATTTCGGCAAGTGATTTGACACATTCAAGATTGAGTTCATTTGCTATTTTTTGTGCGTGTTCCAAATTTCGACTATACACTTGTGTCAAGGGAAAATTTTGCACATCAAAAGCATACGTAAGTTGTGTTCCTACGTTTCCTAAACCAACAATCGCTATTTTTTGAATGGACAAATTCATGAGGGTAAAGTTACGATATTTTTTTTACTATGTTGTAACTTAGTCATTCGAAATTTGTTTTTAAAAAACAGACCTACATTTTAGCTTTCAAATTCACAACAACCTGTGCTACCGCAGGGCATATTTCGGTATTTTTCAACGTTAAATTCAAAATTTGATACATATTTTTACGGTCGGTGTGTGGATATTCCCGACACGCCAACGGTCTGTCTTCGTAAATGTTGCACTTATTGTCCGAAAGGTCTAAAAACGGACAGGGCGCAGTTTGCAACACATAATCGTTATCTTCGTCAATGCGCAAATACGTGGCGATAAACTTCGTTTCGGGCATGCGAAAACGCTTAGAAATCCGCTTAATATCGACATCTCTGAAAATCGGACTAGTCGTTTTACAACAATTCGCACACGCCAAACAATCTATTTGTTTAAAAACTTTCGTGTGTTCGGTGTGAAACGCCGTGTCTAAATTTCGAGGATTGGATTTCTGCAATTTTTGGAAAAACTTTTTATTTTCCTGCTTGTCCGTCAGTGACTTATCTAAAAGCGATTGGTATTTCATTTTTCCAAACGTTTAATCAGTTCTGAATTGTAATAACGCTTGTCAGTTGTAACTTCTTCCAAAACAAAATCGGGAAGTTCAAACGGTTCGTCCTCGCTTGTTAGTTCGATTTCCGCCAAAAGCAAAGGTGCTAACGTTCCGTGAAATTCGTCAATTACCCATGTATGTTTGCCCACTTTAACCACAAAGCGTGTTTTGGAAAGATACACCGAACACATCGTTGCCAATAGTTTTTCAGCATCAGCCAGCGGAATTTCATATTCAAACTCCAAGCGTGTTGCGCCAATATTTTGCGATTTGACCGTTAAAAAACCTAAGCCATTTGTAATTCGTACACGTAAAACGCCTTTGTCTTCATTGAAAACATAACCTTGTTTAATTGTGTTTCCGTTTCCTTTCGGAAAATTAGTCCATTTGGCGGTGTTCACTAAAAATTTGCGTTCGATTTCCTGCATGAAAGAATTGTTTGCGTAGCGCAAAAATAATAGAAATTACTTTAGCGCAAGACACACAAAGTAGCATCGAAGATAGAAAATGATAACACAGAATTGGTTGTTTGATAAATTTTGTCGAAATTTGTTTTCAAGTTATGCATAATTTAAAGCATTAAGGATACTTTAAGTTTCTGAATTTTAGTGTATTGCGTAACTTTTTTAATTTATTATTTACCAACAATTTAATCCCCTAAACGGGTTATGCTAAGGAAATTTACACTTTTATTATTGCTATTTTCGTCATTTCAACTGTTGGCGCAAAACAAAGAATTTGACAAATTAGAAATGCTTTACAATCAAGGGCATTACAGCATGGTTTATCGTCGTGCAGAGCGTTTGCTAAATTCCCCTGACTATGATTATTCGATGATACCAAGCTATTACAAGGCGATTTCTACGTTGCATTTAGCACAAAATCCGAATAAATACAAACGTGAAAAATACAACATCGAAAAAGCGGCTGAATTGTTGGAAAAAGTCAAAAATTCACCTGAAGGACAAAAGATTTTTGAGGCGCATTCCTACGAATTGCAAAGTTTGAAAAAAGACTTGTCTGCTTGGTCGGCGGAAGTGCGTTTGAACGGCGATGACAAAAAATTGAAAACGATTACGAATGTCATTACCAAAATTTTTGGAAACATTGAAGACTTAAAAGATGTCAATAGCACGAAAGATGTCAAAGGGAAGGAAGAAACGGCATTTAAAAACATCTCACAAAAACGACAAGACTTAATTACCTATGCCAAAACATTACTCGGAACGCCTTACGTTTACGGCGGTACGACCACTTCGGGGTTTGATTGTAGTGGTTTTGTTGGGTATGTGCTAAATTCGCAAAACGTTAAATTACCACGACGTTCGCAAGATCAATTTGATGCCTCTAAAAAATTAAAAGAAAAAGCTGTTGAACCAGGAGATTTGGTGTTCTTTGGGACAGGCGGCGGAATTTCGCACGTTGGTATGATTTACCTTGTTGAAAAAGATAAGGTTTACATGATACACGCTTCAACTAACCAAGGTGTTGTGATTACGGAAATAACGAGTTCGACGTATTGGACAAAACGCTTGCAAGGTTTCGGAACTTTTTTGTGATGAACATATAGCAATTGTCACAACCGTGTAAGTTCTATTTGTCAATAATTTAATTGGTCTACCAAGTTAAGTCGCAAAGTTTGGTTTTAAAGAAAAACTTTGCTCGAAGACGGGACAGTCGCATTGATTTTTTCGACGGGACACATACGACGAAGTTAACGGAAAAAGAACAAACTGTTCG
>DAOMPZ010000152.1:0-2259 GCA_035445045.1 Crocinitomicaceae bacterium
TGAAACATCAATAGGAATATGGTTTTAACCCATTCCCAATTGATTTGATGCCTCATTTATTATGATTTTCATCAATAGGAATGTGGTTTTAACCCATTCCTATTTGATGAATGAAAAAATCTCAATTTTCCCTTGTATTAGTCAATTTATTTTGTAAATTTAGGTTGAAAAACAACTAAATTATGCCATTTATTAAAGTTTACATCCATTTTGTTTGGAGTACCAAGAACAGAGTTCCCTATTTGGAAACGAAAGAAATTCGCCAAAAGGTTTGGCAACACATTAAAGAAAATGCCAAAGAAAAAGATATTTTCATTGATTTTATAAATGGCTATGATGATCATTGCCATTGCTTAGTGTCATTAGGTGTTGACCAAACTATACAGAAAACTATGCAATTGATAAAGGGCGAATCTTCCTTTTGGATTAATAAACAAGGTTTGACAAAACAAAAATTTGAATGGCAAGACGAATATTTCGCTGTGTCGGTTTCTGAATCAATGATTGAAGTCGTGAGAAATTACATAAAAAAGCAAGAGGAACACCACAATACAAAAACATTCCAACAAGAATATGATGAATTTATCAATAAATATGGGTTTAAATTATACAAGGATGAATGATTTTTTTTTCGGCTAAAGCCAATAGAGAAACATCAATTGCCACTGGCTTAAGCCTGTGGCAATTGAAACATCAATAGGAATATGGTTTTAACCCATTCCTTTTGATTTTGTAATATGTTGACAGTAGATATTATTTTCAATCTTACATTGTTATCTCCTCCAACTCCATAACCAACTCCTCCCATTTTTGCATTTCTAATTCCAATTCGGTTTTGCATTGGTCGTATTTTGCTAAAGTTTGATTGGCTAATGTTTCGTTGGAATAATCCAAAACTGCAATTTCGGCTTCTAATGTTGCGCTGTCGTTTTCTAATTTAGCGATGTTTTCTTCAGATTTTTTAATCTTATTTTGAAGTTGCGATTTTAATTTTTTCACCTCCCGACTGTCCGAAGTTGGCTTTGGTTTTTCGTCGATTTTTACATCTTCTTTTTTGACCGTTCCTTCTGAAAGTGAGCTTGTTTCCATTTTTCGCTCCAAGTATTCTTTCACGCCAAAATGATGAATTTTCAAGGTTTTATTTTCAATGTCCCAAATGCGATTGGTCAGTCCGTCTAAAAATTCACGGTCGTGCGAAACGACAATAAACGTTCCCTCGTATTTAATCAACGCCTCTTTCGAAACTTCCTTGCTTTGAATGTCCAAATGGTTGGTCGGCTCATCGAGAATTAAAACATTCGACGGACTTAACAACAACTGACACAATGCCAAACGTGTTTTTTCGCCACCTGATAAAACGCTCACTTTTTTGTCAACAGCTTCGCCCGAAAACAAGAACGCTCCCAAAATTTTACGCAAATCTTTGCGCATTTCTCCTTTGGCAATGTCGTCAACGGTTTCAAAAATAGTTTTGTTTGGGTCTAATTGTTCTGCCTGATTTTGAGCAAAATACGTAATGTTTACATTGTGTCCAAATTCTACTTTTCCCTCGCCATCAATTTCTTTCATAATCAATTTTAGCAAAGTAGATTTTCCGATGCCGTTTGGTCCTAAAAGTGCAATTTTTTCGCCACGACCAACCGTAATATTGATGTTTTTGAACAGTTCTTTTTCGCCATACGATTTGCCGAAATTCTGCATTTCAAGAACCCATTTTCCTGGTTGCACACTCAAAGGAAAAGCTAAGTGCATTTTAGCAACGCTATCATTTTCAACTTCAATGAGTTCCGTGCGTTCTAATTTTTTAATCAACGATTGCGCAAATGCTGCTTTGGTTGCTTTTGCTCGGTATTTGTCGATGAGTTCTTTGGTGTGTTTAATTTCCTTATCTTGCTGTTTTTTAGCAGATTGCATTTGTTCTAATTCTTCCTCACGCTTAATTTTATATTTAGAGTAGGAATACGGATAATCGTACGCACTGCTATTCATTAACTCAATCGTGCGGTTAGTAACATTGTCCAAAAACAAGCGGTCGTGCGAGATAACAACGACTAATCCGTCGTATTTTTGCAAGTAATTTTCCAACCATGCAATCGAAATAATGTCCAAATGGTTGGTCGGCTCGTCGAGTAAAATAACGTCGGGTTTGTTGACCAAAATTTTAGCTAATTCGGCACGCATTTTCCAACCGCCTGAAAATTCGCTCAATTTCTTGTCAAATTCATATTGACTAAAGCCTAAACCTTGTAACGTCGCCAC
>DAOMPZ010000152.1:2269-5502 GCA_035445045.1 Crocinitomicaceae bacterium
TTCAAAGTCTTTGATTAATTGACTTCTATTCATTTTTTTCTTCCCATTGAAAACCTTCCAAAATTGTAAATTGATGATTAGCCTCGTTTAACTTGTCCAAAAGTGACAAATACGACTCACTTTCATAGTCTGTTCGGTTGACAATATCGTGGTTGAGTTGATCGATTTGGTTGCGCAAAAAGTTCAGTTCTTCGTTAGAATATTTTAGGTAATCAAAAACCGTTTTAGTGTCGTCAATGTGAATATCTTGTGTCAGAAAGCCGATTTTGCAATCTTTTTGTTTGTGAATTTTCCCCTCGGACGGCTTGTCCCAACCTGCGATGAGTTTTAGCATCGTTGATTTTCCTGCACCATTTTTTCCTGTCAAACCAATTTTATCTTGACGGTTTAACTGCAAACTCACTTCGTTAAATAAAAATCCTTGCGGTAAATGTACGCCGACTTGCTCTAAATTTATCATACTGCAAAGATAGCGATTTATCGTTGTACTTATTTGAGATAAAAATAAAAACGGTCAAGAACTTCTCGACCGTTTTTAATTATTTCACTTTTAAAACCTTTACAGTACCAAGGTAATGATAATTCAAATAACAAAGAGGAGGTTTTGCTTCGCAATCAATTTTTTTGACAGTAGCTTTAACGAAATCACCATTTGTGTAATCTGCGAGCATCTCTTCATTGCATACAAGGTAACTGTCTCCAGCGATGTTTAGATAAGTTCCTGTACAATTTCTTTCCACAAGCATTTTAGCATTTATTCTTTTGCAAGAATTTAGTGTGAAAATTATGCAGAACAGAATGAAAAACAAACCTAATTTTTTCATCGCCTTTAATTTTACTTCATCTTATTACCCAACGCATTCATGTAGATGTCTTTTGCTTCATCGCAGAAACCGAAATGCTCGTCGTCAATGACAAATTTTCCTTTGGTAACGTGTCCTAACAAAGTGAAATCAACACCCGATTGTGACATAAATTCCAAAAATTCATCTTCTTGCTCTTCGCTTACTGTCACAACAACACGTGATTGCGCTTCGCCAAATAAAAACGCATCTTCTCGAATTTCAGAATCCGTAACGATGTCAAAACCTAAACCACGAGGGAAAGACATTTCTGCCAAAGTTACAAACAAACCTCCGTCCGAACAGTCGTGCGCTGCATTTATTAAGCGATTGTAAATCAATCCTTTTACAGATTGTTGTAAGTCAAATTCCTTTTCTAAATCAAAATGTGGAGCAGGGGATTGCTCGATTTTGTGATACGAATATAAATACTCCGAAGAAGAAATACAGTTTGCCGATTCGCCTAAAATAAAGATTAAGTCACCTTTTTTCTTGAAATCCAAGGTCATTAAATTCTCTTTATTTTGCAAAAGTCCAATCATTCCGATTGTTGGTGTTGGGAAAACAGGCGTTTCTACGCCGTTAATCACCGATTGATTGTAAAATGAAACATTTCCTCCTGTTACGGGTGTTTCAAATTTCAAACACGCTTTGGACATTCCTTTAATTGCACCGACAAATTGCCAATACGATTCGGGATTGTATGGATTTCCGAAGTTCAAACAATTCGTTATCGCTGATGGTTCGCCACCTGCACAAACGATGTTTCGTGCTGCCTCGGATACTGCAATCGCTGTTCCTATTTCGGGGTCAGCTTGTACATAACGTGAATTACAAACTACGGACATTGCTAAGGCTTTGTTTGTCCCTTTGATGTTCACAACACCTGCATCTGACGGTTGGTTTGTCGTCATTTTTTTTGTTCCAACCATCGAGTCGTATTGCTCGTAAACCCAACGTTTCGATGCGATATTTGGGTGTGCCAATAAATAATGTGCAACCGCTTTTAAATTGTCAGGTTGTTCAACCGTATCAATATTAAATTTCTTATATTCTTGATAATAAGCAGGTTCTTTGTATTCACGCTCGTATTGTGGTGCGCCACCGCCAAGAACCAACGATTCGGCAGGAACATCACAAACCAATTCTCCGTTCATAAAATAACGTGTGCGCCCTGTTTCAGTCACAACACCGATTTCTTCAGCGTTTAAATCCCACTTCGTGAAAATATCTTTTACAATTTGTTCTTTTCCTTTTTGTACGACCACGAGCATGCGTTCTTGCGACTCGGAAAGTAAAATTTCATACGGCAACATATTTTCTTGGCGTGTCGGAACTTTGTCTAAATGCAAGTCCATACCAACACCGCCTGCTGCGCTCATCTCATTGGACGAACATGTAATTCCTGCGGCACCCATGTCTTGCATTCCAACAATTGCATCTGTTTCCGCCAATTCCATGGTTGCTTCTAAAAGCAATTTTTCCAAAAATGGATCGCCAACTTGAACAGACGGCAAATCATTGGTAGAATCTTCCGTAATGTCTTTCGATGCAAAGGCTGCACCTGCAATTCCGTCTTTTCCTGTTGATGCACCAACGATGTAAACAGGGTTTCCTACGCCTTTCGCTTTGGCAGAAATAACTTTTTTGGTGTCGATAATTCCTGCTGAAAACGCATTAACCAACGGATTTTGATTGTATGATTTATCAAAGAAAACTTCGCCTGCGATTGTAGGGATTCCAAAAGCATTTCCGTAATGTGAAATTCCTTTGACAACGCCATTTACCAACCATTTTGTTTTGTCAGAGTCTGCCTCGCCAAAACGCAAAGAGTTCATTTGTGCAATCGGACGTGCGCCCATGGTGAAAATATCACGATTGATACCACCAACACCTGTTGCAGCACCTTGATACGGCTCTAATGCACTTGGGTGGTTATGCGATTCGATTTTAAAAACACAACCGATGCCGTCGCCTAAATCAACAAGGCCTGCGTTTTCTTCACCTGCTTTTACTAACATGTGTGGACCATCTTTTGGTAGTTTTTTCAACCAAAGGATTGAATTTTTATACGAACAGTGTTCCGACCACATCACGGAGTAAACGGCTGTTTCGGTAAAATTAGGCGTTCTACCTAATATTTCTTTAATCATTTCGAACTCATCGGCACGCAAACCTAATTCAATTGCTTGCTCTACGGTAGCTTCTTGTTGATAATTGGTACTCATCTTTGAAAATTTGTTTCACAAAAGTAGTAATAACTTACGTCTTTTGACATCAAGCGACAGAAAACTTATTAAGATTTGATGTTTAATTTTGTGGAAAACGAAAAACTCCACATAAATTTTTAACTTTAGCCCAAAATACAAGCAGATGAACTTTTTTATCGAT
>DAOMPZ010000153.1:0-5489 GCA_035445045.1 Crocinitomicaceae bacterium
TGTATTTCGGAATAAGCGTTGTTGGGCCACAAACCATAACTTCCGCACCTAATTTTTGCAAACAAAGAATATTCGACAACGCCACACGTGAATGTAAAATATCGCCCACAATCACTACTTTTTTTCCTGCAACATCGCCCAAACGTTCCCGAATGGAATACGCATCTAACAATGCTTGTGTTGGGTGTTCGTGCGTTCCGTCGCCTGCATTGACAATGCGTGCATTTACTTTTTGCGACAAAAACAACGCTGCTCCAGGGTTTGGGTGGCGCATCACAACCATATCGACTTTCATCGACAAAATATTGTTTACGGTGTCAATCAAGGTTTCGCCCTTTTTTACCGAACTATTCGCAGCTGCAAAGTTGATGACATCAGCGGAAAGTCTTTTTTGTGCCAACTCAAACGACAAGCGTGTACGTGTAGAATTTTCAAAAAACAAATTGGCTATTGTAATATCTCGCAACGAGGGAACTTTCTTAATCGGTCGGTTGATAACTTGCTTGAAACTATCTGCAGTTTGCAGAATTAATTGAATGTCTTTTTCTGTTAAATCCTTAATTCCGATGATATGATTTACACTTAAATTATCCATTGTTTTCGGGTGTATATAAAATTACTTTGTCTTCGCCTTCTATTTCTTTCCATTCTACGGACACTTTTTCTGATTCCAAAGAGTCGATAGATTTTCCTACATAATCTGCACTAATTGGGAGTTCACGCTTAAAACGTCTGTCGATTAAAGCTACTAATTCCACCGATTTCGGACGACCAAACGCCATCAAAGCGTCAAATCCCGAACGGATAGTACGTCCTGTGAATAGTACGTCGTCAATCAAAACGACTTTTTTGCCCTCGATAATAAAATCAATGTTTGTAACACTCGGTATGAGCGGTTTTTCACGCCGACGAAAATCATCACGGTAAAATGTTATATCCAATTGCCCACAAATAATGTCCAATCCTGTGATTTCTTCCAACATCGTTTTCATGCGATTAAGCACATAAATACCTCTCGGCTGTAAACCAACCAAGACGGTATTCGAGAAATCATCGTGATTTTCAATTAGTTGATAGCAAATCCTTTTCAGTGTTAATTGAAATTGTTCCGAATTTAAAATGACCTGCTTTTCCATTACGACAAATGTAAGAAAAAGAAAAATACGACAAACAAAAAATGATTTTATCCTTTAAAAAATATTTTTCACACCGTGAAATCAAATTGTTTAATTTTTTCTTTCGTCCCCACTTTGCGTAGCATAACGTGATATTTTCCAACTTCCCAATTTCCGACTTTAACATTAAAGCTAAAACTATTTTGAATACCTTTATCTAGTCGAATTGTTTTAGGCATTTGCATTTTAATGTTTCCTTTGTCGTCTTCAACCGTAACGGCAATTTCCATTGTTGTCGCAGGGTTGATTTCTAACATTCCGTCAATATTAGCACTTCTACGTTCGATTTGAACCCCAGGAGTTGCAACGATATTTTGCGCACGGTTGTACCATGGATCTTTACGGTTGGTCATCGTGGCGATGTGTTTGCGCAAAGCTTTGTCAGCCTCTGTTTTTGGGTCGATAGCAGCAATGTCTTCGTTGTCTGTGATTGCCCAAATAGCACTTTGATAGTTTTCTTTAGAAACCTTGTTTGTTTTCAAAAAGTTGACAAACGAATTGAGATTAGTTTGCGTGTTTTTAGCAACTTTAAAATTATTCGTTTTACTAGGGCAATTTTTACTTAACATGGTGCAATAGCCGTCAACAACAACTGTTTTACTTTGTTTTGGAGCTAAGGCAATCATTTGTTCGTCCACATTCATCAACACTTGCTCATCATCACTTTCGGGATAAAAAAGCGTTCCCGATGCAATTTTAAGATTGATTGTTTCTGCGGAAGTATTGCTAATTTGCAAAGTTATGCCGTCATTGCCAAGTTGTGAAAAACTACTTTTGATAGTAACTTTCTTTTGTGTAACAGCATCGGTCAAATCAAGTGTTGATACACCGCTAGATGCTAAAAGAAATAATGTGAATAAGATTAATGCTTTCATGATTTTAAGTTTTTAAAACAGTAAATATAACGAAAATTTTAGAAAAGTTACAGTAGCTTTTAATGTCTGAAAGTTTACGCCGTAATATTTTATGGTGTCAGGGCGGGAAAGTCCTTTGAAAATATTGTCAATATCGCTGTCAACAATTTGTCTGAGTAAAAGCCGGTCGGATTTGTGTTGGTTTTTCAGTTGTTGTCATTTAATCAACCCTCTCAACTCCTCAATAAAACGTTCCGCAAACGCATTGGCAGTTTCTGCGGTTGAACTTTCTGCGTAAATACGGATAATTGGTTCGGTGTTGCTTTTGCGCAAATGCACCCATTCTTTTCCGATGTAGATTTTTACACCGTCTTTCGTGTCAACTTCTTCGTTTTTGTATTTGTCGGCAATTTTTGATAACAACAAATCCACGTTGATTTCGGGTGTTAACTCAATTTTGTTCTTAGAAATGACATATTTCGGAAAACTATCACGTAACTCGGAAATTTTCATGTTTTTTTCTGCCAAAGAAGACAAAAATAACGCCACGCCCACAAGTGCATCTCGTCCGTAGTGAATTTCGGGATAGATAATTCCGCCGTTTCCTTCGCCACCGATAATAGCATTGATTTCTTTCATCTTCGCCACCACATTCACTTCGCCAACGGCTGCAGCTTCGTATGTTAATCCTTTTGCCTCGGTAATGTCACGCAACGCTCTCGTTGAAGACAAGTTTGAAACGGTATTTCCCTCTGTGTTTGAAATGACATAATCTGCAACGGCAACCAAAGTATATTCTTCGCTAAACATTGTTCCGTCTTCGCAAACAAAAGCCAAACGGTCAACATCGGGGTCAACGGTAATGCCTAAATCTGCGCCAACTTCCTGTATTTTTGTTGCCAAATCGCCCAAATGTTCGGGTAGTGGTTCGGGATTATGCGGAAAATGTCCTGTTGGTTCGCAGTATAATTCTGTGATTTGTGTAACACCTAATTTTTTCAAAAGCCGTGGAATGGCAATTCCTCCTGTGGAATTTACAGCATCAACAACAATGTTAAAATTTGCATTTTTGATTGCTTGCACATTGACAAGTGGTAAATTCAATACCAAATCAATGTGTTTGTCGATATAATTTTCAAGCGTTGAAATACTGCCCAAATCATCTACTTCAGCAAAGGTAAACGCATCATTTTCTGCAATTTGAATGATTTTTTCGCCGTCTTCGCCTGAGATAAATTCGCCTTTATTGTTCAATAGTTTCAGTGCGTTCCATTGTTTAGGATTGTGGCTTGCTGTCAAAATAATTCCGCCGTCAGCTTTTTCTTCTGTCACGGCAATTTCAACCGTTGGCGTAGTGGAAAGTCCCAAATCAACAACGTCTATTCCCAAACCAATTAAGGTTGAGGAAACAAGATTGCTGACCATTTCGCCCGAAAGACGAGCGTCACGCCCGATGATAACTTTGGTTTTAGCGTTCGTTTGAGCTTTGAGCCATGTTCCGTAAGCGGCACTAAATTTTACCACATCGACAGGCGTTACTTTTCCGCCAATCGTTCCACGAATGCCCGAAATAGATTTGATTAAAGTCATTTTAATTATCTAAAAAGTCAATATTTTCAAGTGATTTTTTGAGTGCAACCATTTTCAAACAAGCGATTGCTGTGTCTGTTCCTTTGTTGCCGTGAACACCACCCGAACGCGCCATGGATTGCTCAATATTGTTATCGGTCAAAACGCAGTACATCACAGGCGAATTGTATTCTAAACCAACATTCATCAGACCTTGCGTTGCACCTTGACATACAAAATCAAAGTGTTTTGTTTCTCCTTGAATAACAACGCCAATCGCAATAACGCCGTCAACATCGGTGTTGTCCAAGACAAGTTGGCAACCCAAGGGTAATTCAAAAGTTCCTGGAACGTGATGAATAATGATGTTTTCGGGTTTTACGCCATTTTCCAATAAAGCAGTCTTTGCACCGCTTAAAAGTGCGTCCGTGATAGAGGTGTTCCATTCAGAAACAACAATGCCGATTTTGTAATCGGCACCATTGGGAACAGTATTTTTATCATAATCGGACAGATTTCTATGAGAAGTTGCCATACATGATTAATTTTGAGTTCGTGTAATATATTTGCTTATAGCTTTGATAGAGCCATAATTTGGGTATTCGTTATCAATTTTAGTATAAAGTTCGTTCGCCTCTTTTTTCAAGTTTAATTTTTCAGCAACCAAAGCTGCTTTAAATAAATTTTCGGGCGTTGACTTGTCGTTGATGTTTTTGTTTGCTGCTTTCAAGTACAATTTTTTTGCCTCTTTGTATTGTTTCAACTCCGATTGGCAATCGCCTTGTAAGCTAATAACAGCAATAGAAAGGAATGTGTCGTCTAATTTAACGCCTTCCAATTCTTTCAAGGCTTTTTTAAATTCACCTTTTTCCATCAAAGTTCTTGCAAGAATAAATTGATTTAATTCGCCACCAATTTTTCCGTCGAATTTCTTTACACCTCTTTTCGCTTCGTCAATCGCTAAATCAACAGAATCCATAGATGCATAGTTTAAAGCGGCATAATAAGAATCTTTTGATTTTTCGTTGCTAGGGTTAAAAATAAACGTTTTGTAAGCAAAATAACCAACTCCCAAAACCAAAACAGCACCTATACCGTAAGTAAATAAACGTAATTTCTTGTTTGCTTTTAACGCATCTTTGAAATTAATATCTCTCAAATTTTCAAACATTTTTTAAATTTTAGTTGTGCAAAATTAAATTTTTATTTTGATTAATCAATAAAATTGGTGGATTTCTTTTTTTCGGCAAGGATTGAAACCTTTGCCTATCATATCGGTCG
The DNA here is from genome assembly GCA_035445045.1 of Crocinitomicaceae bacterium. Lineage (GTDB taxonomy): Bacteria > Bacteroidota > Bacteroidia > Flavobacteriales_D > Crocinitomicaceae > 40-80. Next base: position 4,880 of record DAOMPZ010000153.1, read on the forward strand.
TCCCGCTGGGGCTTGTCAAATTCCGTCTAAAAGTATAATTGATTCAATTATTTCTTCCGTTGAATTCGTATTTGTATCAATAATATAATGTGCTTTTAAATAAAATTTTTCACGTTCGTTTAGTTTGCTTGTGATGTAACTAAGCGTTTCATTTTCAGTAAGATTTTTCAAAAGCGGACGTGTTTGTTTGGATAAGGCAAGTCTTTTTTGTAAATTTTCGGGTGTGCTTTGCAGGTAGAAGACCGTTCCGTTTTGGCGCATTTTTTCTATGTTGTCAAAAAAGCAAGGCAAACCTCCACCTACGGAAATCACACAGTTTTCGTGGGTTTGTAATTCGTTTAAAATTTCTTGTTCTTGTAACCGAAAATACGCTTCGCCTTTTTGGTTAAAGATTTCAGTAACAGAAAGATTTTCTTTTTGCTCAATACGTTTATCAGTGTCTATAAAAGTGTAACCGATTTTCTTAGCTAATTTTTTGCCGATAGATGTTTTTCCAACGCCCATAAAACCGATTAAGTAAATTTTTGTTCCCATCATAAATAAAAAAGACGATGCCCAAAAAGTGGCGAACTGCTGCGTTGTTATCAAATATCAGCAAAAGTCATGTACG
>DAOMPZ010000154.1:0-5458 GCA_035445045.1 Crocinitomicaceae bacterium
CGGAAATAGCTTTCTTTTCCCAAAAACATACACCCGTTTAGAATCTTTTAAACGGCAAATTCGGAAAGCAGGTGTAATTTTAGTCAGCACCGTTCCGTTCTTTGTGGTCGCAGGAACATTGGAAGGTTTTGTCACTCGGCATTATCAAGTTTCATTGCTTTTGTCGCTGTCAATTATTTTTGTTAGCTTTGCTATTATAATTTTTTATTATATTTACTATCCAATAAACCTTTCTAAAAAATACAAATGGAAAATTTAGACTTTACTTTTAAGAAAAACCGCAAATTAGGCGAGTTAATTTCGGATTACATCACGCTTTACAAGTTGATTTTTAAGCACTTTAATAAGAACATTTTGGCGTTGTCGTTACCGTTTGTTGCACTTATTATTTTAGGTGTGTTTGCATTTATCACGCAAATTATTCCTATGTTTGATAATCCTGATAATTTCACAGGACAACTTATTTCGGGAATTATTTTGTTGATACTTGTAGCGTTTATTTTTATGCTGTTACTCGGTGTTGTCACTTCGACTTTTGGTATCGAATATATGTTTTTGTTGGAAGAAAAACGAAATACGAATTTTACAATGAGTGATGTTTTAAACAATGTCAAGACGAAAATCGGGAAATACATTATCTTTTTCTTTAGCTCTATTCTTGTGATGTTCATTTTATCCATTCCGATTGGGGTCGCCTATTTTATTTTGGTGTTTATTCCACTTCTCGGAACGCTTGCAATTGGTATTCTTTCGGCAATGTTGATGTTGTTTTTTTACTGTGCGCTTTTTCTTTACATTCAAGACAGAGAAACACTTTGGAATAGTTACTCAACATCTTTTTCTTTGATAAAATCAAAAATATTTGAGTACGGTTTGGCGACCTACATTTTTCAAATAATGGCACAAATTACCCTTGGTTTTATCACAATTATACCTGTTCTTATTTTATTTATGATTGGGTTGTTTACCTTTGGATTTACAGAAGCATTTTTTCAAACATTTGGAGGACGATTTATTATTGCAATAGGTTCATCTCTACTTTTATTACTTACCATTTTTGCAGGAATTTACATGATTACGTTTGCTGTACTTCAATATTTCAGTTTGTTGGAACTAAAATACGGCGAAGAAACACTTGACGACATCGAACAAATTGGTAACACCACCGATGAATTTTAATTTCAGACTGTTAATTTATTTTGTATTTTATGTTGGCGTTTTTTACGCTAACGCAACGACTAGTTGGTCACAACAAGAATTGAAAGGCGATTTTAAATTTGTTGAGAAAAAGAACATTCCCTATTGGGAAAAAGATACGTACAAAAGTTATGCGTTTGATACGATAACGGTAAGTTCGGATAATTTCGCTGAGAAATTTCAATCTATTCAGAAAAAATATAACGGTAGCGAATTTGAATATGACGAACGAAAAATTGCCGATTTATCATTTTTTGACCGTTTACAAAAGTGGTTAAGCGATTTTTTTAATTCGCTCCTTCCTGATGTGAATGTAGGCAATGTCTATAATGTCATTCTTTACACGTTTATCGGGCTTGCTGTGGTTGCAATTTTATTCACGCTTTACCGCTTAATTTTTGGCAAAAATAGCGTTTTTCAACGAGAAAAAAGAGAAAAAGAAGATTCTGAAATAGCATTTGTCGAGCAAAATTTAGAAACAATCGACATCATACATTACATTCAACAAGCCGAAAAAAACGAGCAATGGAACTTGGCTGTGCGTTATTTGCACTTGCAAAATATCCAACGTTTGGCGCATAAAAATATCGTGGAATGGAATTACCGCAAGACCAACCATGATTTTTTGACAGAAATTAAAGACAGCGCAATCAAAGCAGGATTTAACGAAACGACGACTTTGTTTAACTATATTTGGTTTGGCGATTTTAAAATCAATCAAGCTGATTACGAGCGATTTAAAACCGATTTCATTCACTTTAAAAATCAAATTTCATGAAGTCACGGTTTAAGTTTAGCATTATTTTACTCGTTGTCGTACTTGTGTTATCCGCATTGATGCAGGCAACGCAAAAGAAAAAAATTGATTGGAATAAAACGTACAATCCACTTTTGACAAAACCTTACGACACCTATGTTTTAAAACAAGAATTGCCGAATTTATTTCACAAAAAACCGACCGTTACAACCGTCAATAAATCGCTGTATTTGTTTTTGGAAGAAAAAGAAAATTACAACCCAAACGATGCGTTGTTATGTATTGGTACTCGTTTCGATATTGGCGAGGCAGGTACAAAAAAGTTGTTTAACTTCGTCAAAAACGGAGGAACAGTTTTTATGTCGATACCGCAATTCCACTATACTGCCCACATTTTTGACAGCTTAGGTTTGGATTATGAAAATTACAGTGCTTACGAAACAAACAACGGCATCACAGAATATTCAACACAACTTTCGGTAGCAAAATACAACCAAAAAGCAACGTTTGACAAACTCGAAACACCTCGTTTATTTAGCGAACTTCCAAAAGACTCAAGCAATATCACAATTTTAGGAACGATGCACGTAAATGAAACGGTCGCTCCGAATTTTGTGCGTGTTACGTATGGAAAAGGAACGTTTTTTATTCATTTAGAACCCGATGTTTTCACAAATTATTACTTGCTCCAAAAAGAAACTTTTCCGATTGCGATTCATGCGCTTTCGTATTTGGAAGGCAAAAATATTTTGTGGTATGACGGCTTGTACAACACCGACCAACAGCAAACGCCTTTGCGGTTTATCCTTAGCAATCAAGCGTTGTCAGCGGCTTGGTATCTGTTGCTTGTTGCGTTAATTTTTTACCTTATTTTCAAAAGTAAACGTGAACAGCGTGCTATTCCTGTTATTGAACCAGAAGCGAATAAATCGGTGGAATTTGCCAAAACAATTGGTTCATTGTATTACGAAAATGGAAGTTCGGGAAGCATGGCACAGAAAAAAATACAGTATTTCCTTAACGATTTGCGCCGAAATTTTCACTTGGATACGAATAATTTAAGTGACAAAAAATTTGTTCATTCGCTTAGTCAGCGCACGTCTATCCCCGAACAAGAAGTTAGGGAATTTCTTTCACAACTAAGTTTGTATCACAAAAACGAAAATTGTTCTATCCACGAACTCAAAGCGCTTTACACGTTAATTGAGGAGTTTAAGGAAAAGGCGAATATGTGATAAATGGACAGGACGTTAAGATTTTATGACTTTACGACCGTCATAACGTGAACCTTCCCCCTTTGGAGGGGGTGCAGGGGGAGGATTTACTTTCACCTGCTGTACGATATTGATTATCAGTAATAAACAATTTTCCTCCCCTTTAATTCCCCTCCAAAGGGGAAAATTAAATCCGTCGTTGAAACTTGGAATTCATACTAAACTAAAAATTCCGTCTTCTATCTTAACTCAACACTCTGCATTCTTAACTAAAAAAGTTATCTTTGGAGCAAACAGAAATTCATTCATGAAACCTTACACAAACATTTCAGTTTACAAAGAAACGATGAAAAAGGCGTTGGATTTGGAATTGAGCGAGCAGTCAAACCAAGTAAAAACAGCATATCAATCGCTTTCCGAATTGAAAAAATCGGGCTATGGAATTTATCCGTTAATCATTGTAAATCAAACGTATGGTGTGGGTGAATACCCCGAAATTACGTTTAAAGTTCCGCTCAATCAATCCACAGAAAAATTCCGAAATCAAGATACAATCGAACTCTTTTCCAATGAAAATTTTGTCAAAGGAAGTATCATTTATTTAAACGCTACGGACGGAAAAATACGTCTTTACGCCGATGAATTTCCCGATTGGTTGGACGAAAAAACAATCGGAATACGTGTCGGAGTTGATGAAAAAAGTATGTTACTTGCACAAAAAGCAATCGAACAGTTAAACGAAAGTAATCCGTTTGCAAGCTATTTATTTTCCAACAAACTACTAAAATCAAACAACAGTAATTTTGCGTTTCAGCCGTCAGCGAACTTAAACGAAAGTCAAAACAAGGCGGTTCAACATATTTTAAGCGATAATCCTATTTCGATTGTTCATGGACCACCTGGAACAGGAAAAACCACAACTTTGGTCAATGCCATTGAGCAACTTGTCAAACAAGGAGAAAAAGTGTATGCCGTTGCACCGAGCAACATGGCGGTTGATCATTTATCGCAATCACTAATCAATCAAGGGGTTAACGTTTTACGCATGGGAAATCCAAGTAAAGTTTCGGAACAACTCATGCAACACACTATTGACGGGAAATTGACCAACGGAACTGTTTTTCAAGAACTTAAAAAACTAAAAATTCGTGCTGAAGAATACCGAAAAATGGCATCGCAATACAAGCGAAAATTTGGCAAAGAAGAAGCTAATCAACGAAAATTAATTTGGAATGAGTACCGTTCGCTGAAAAAAGAGATTCAAAATACAATTGGTTTTTACAAAGAAAAATGGATTGACGAAGCACACGTAATTTGCGGAACACCTGTCGGATTGTCTGAAGAAATTGCGAAAGCGAACGCCAAAATCATTGTCATTGACGAAGCAGGACAATGTTTACAACCGCTTGCATGGCTTGTTTTACAACCGTTTGTCGAAAAAGTAGTTTTAGCAGGCGACCACTTTCAGTTACCCCCAACCGTCATTTCTGATGAAGCTACAAAATGTGGTTTGTCACAGTCTATTTTAGATTTATTTTTGACCAAATCCGAACCGATTTTACTGAATATGCAATACCGAATGCAAGAAAAAATTGTTGGTTTTTCAAATGCTTATTTCTATAAAAATAAAATTCAAACAGCTGTTAAACAGTTAAATAACGAAGAACAAATTCTTTTTTATGACACCGCAGGAACAGGTTTTGAAGAAGAACGAGAACAAGACGGAAGTTCGTTTTTTAATTCGGGCGAACTGAATTTAATCACGCAAATTGTTAATCAGTTGGACTTAAATCCGCAGGAAATTGCACTGATTTCGCCTTATTCGGGTCAAGTGGCAAAAGCTAAGGACTTGGAACTTCCTTTTTCACGAATAACGTCCATAGATAGTTTTCAAGGGCAAGAAAATCAGATTATTATACTTTCCTTAGTGCGTTCCAACGACCGACAAGAAATTGGTTTTTTGAAAGATTACCGCCGTATGAATGTTGCGATGACACGAGCCAAAGAAAAACTCATCATCATTGGCGACAGCGCTACGATTGGCAATGATGATTTTTATAGGCAATTTTTAGATTATGCCGAAAAACACGGAGCATATAGAACGGCATGGGAAGTTTTTTAATCAGACATAAAACGGAAAGATTTTAGACCTAAGACTTTTTCCCTATCTTTGAACCAATAAGTTTTGCAATGAAAAAACAAGAAAAGTACAACGTTTCCAGTGATAGTTAGCGCAAAAAGAACAAACTGTTCGAAGCGCAGCAAGTTTTTGTTCTTTTCGCTAACAAGG
>DAOMPZ010000155.1:0-5131 GCA_035445045.1 Crocinitomicaceae bacterium
TTTTTTGAGGTTAAAAGATTTGGGCGATACTTCCTTGCAAGGAAACGGCGTGTTGTTGATTAACAAAAATGGAAAAGTTATCAATGGCGGAAATTTATTGACGATAATCTATGGTGGAGCTGACCCTGCTTCGCCAAATGATTGCGACAATGGTTTGGGCGTTACAACCTATTCAAGCCCTACATGGCAAAATAGCCCGCAACAGATGTATCTACTTCCTAAGCAATGTCTTCCCGACCCGAAATTAGGCGTAGGAATTAAACCAACTGCCAAATTACACGTGCTGAATACTAATTCCGCAACACTTCCTTTGTTGATTGAGCGAAAAACAGGAGGAAATCAGCCGAATTACAAACTTTTGCAATTAGACCACAGCGGTGTTTTGTTTGCGCATACGGTCAAAGTAAATGCCCAAAATTGGCCTGACTTTGTTTTTGAAAACGATTACAAACTGCAACCGTTGAGCGAAGTGGAACGCTATATTCAAGAACACAAGCATTTGCCGAATGTTCCGAGTGCTAAAGAAGTGGAAGAAGACGGCTTAAATGTGGGCGAAATGAATAGACTTTTACTCCAAAAAGTAGAAGAATTGACCCTGCATTTGATTGAACAGCAAAAACGTATTGATGAGTTAGAACGCCAAATTAAAAAGCCATGAAACGCTATTCTTTTCTCTCGGTTTTGCTGATTTTTGCTTTTCAAGGAAAGGCGCAAATTAGCGTTTTTGACTGTGGTCTTTATGCCAAACATTTGACACAGGCGCAAATGAACGCATCGCCACAGATAAACGGAATGTGTATTTTTATTGGCGATAACGGAGCGATACAACTGAAAAACCACAAAAACGTGATGGTGACAGCCGAAAACGAAATTGTGTTGACAGGCGACGTGACTTTGGGCGGTTTTGCCGAAGACGGCGAAGTGTATCTTAAAACAACAGGTTTGACAGGCTTTGCCAAAAGCCCGATGGACGTTGTTGTGATGAATTACACGACGTTGGACGCTGTTTTGCGCTACAAAAAATTAGAATTTGGTGTTGAAATTCCGCCCGAAGTTTTGACACGCATTGACCATTTTTTGCATGAAAAAGGTGTTTATTCCGATGAGTTAAACCCATTTTTGGAATGGCAAGTTGATGTAGAGGCAACGTTTGAACACGTAGCGACAGGCAAAACCGTAAAAGTTGACGGCTTTTACACACGTGAATACGTTGAAAACCACAACACTGATGATTGGGACGACGTTGGAACAAATTATCCGTTTCGCATACGGTTTGCGCCACCCAATAATGGCGAATGGCGCGCAAGCGTAGCACTCCGCCTAAAAAACGGACAGGAAACAGGCTATCAATCAAGTGATTTTTTGTTTAAGGTTGTTGAAAGTGGCGATCCTGGTTATGTGACGGTACACCAAAACAAGCGGAATTTGAAACAGGGAAATAGAATGATTTTTCCAATTGGTGTTAATTTTCCTTGCCCGATGATGGGTACATATAGTGGAGCATCACACACCTTTGTTGACCCTCTGCACGTGCTGGAAGGAAATGACACCGTTTATTACGGACACAATTTAAAACAAGGAAATGCCAATACAGAGAAAGCTTCCAACATTGTACATTGGAAATATTATTTAGACCAAGTTTCGGATTATTTGCGGTTAGACCGTTATGATGGCGAAACACGCTACATACGAACCATGCAATACCCTGCATCTTCGTTGATAGAGTTTGAGGAAAAGGGCAATTATTACAAGCGTTTGCATTATGCGTATGAGCAAGATAAACTCTTGGACACCTTAGAAAAATACAATGCGCTGATGATGTTTAATTTTATGAACCAAGTACCGTTATTTCAACATGACGAATACGGAGCATGGGACTGGGACTGGGGTTGGGATATGTATGCTTATGACGGTACATTTATTCAGATAGATACTGCGAGTGTTCCGCCTCCACCACGTTATTGCTACAACGATAAACCCTCGGGGCAAAAACAACCTTATGAGGCACTTTCAAACGATAATGATTTGTTGTATCATAAACAACGCATACGTTATTATATGGCACGTTACGGTTATTCGACTAAAATTATGGAGTTTGAAATACTGAGTGAGCCATTTCATCTGAATGAACGACCTGCTGTGAGAAACCATGACAACAACGATTCTATCATTATGCACGGGGTAAGACCGTTTGACAGTATTACGCACCCACTCCATATTCCTGTACGGCAAGCTGTTGTAAAATACCACCGTGTTTTATCGGAATATATGCGTGATTCGTTACGTATTAACCAACTCATTGGTGCGGATATGGGTTGGGCGCCGACAGATGACATCGAAACGGCAAAATTGCCCTTGATTGATGTTATCGGAATGAATAAATATATTTCCGCTCCCGATGATATTTACAAGGTGGGAGAAGGCATTCAGGGCATGATTTCTATATTGAATAATAATGCACAAGGAAAACCGATAATCTTATCGGAGAGTGGAACAGATGAGCGGTATCAAAAATGTTCTAACTACACCCAACATACTGCTGATATGATGTCTTACCCATTCACAGGCGTAGCAGGTTGCTTTCCTTGGTTAGGATGGAATTCCGCACAAAAAGAAGAACAAACATGGCCTATGACCATACGTGCGCAACGTCATTTTAATGGTGATGATGTGATTAATACGTTGAGTGAGGGCGTAAATTGGTGGCACGTGGCGCAAGAAGCGAGGTTGAAACAAACTGAATTCGGCAAAACTAAAATGTTAGTTGAAAACCAATACTATGGAAGTTATTCCGCAAATACGGTAGTAGGTTACGTAAGAAATAGAACGTATAATGTTCACACAATGGGGTGTAATTCTTTGATGTTTCCTTTCTTAGATGACCCTAGATTTTATCAATACACTTCTATTTCTAAAGATGATATAAAAAATAGTGATAAAATATTAGTTATTACACTCAAGGATTTAACGAAATATTATGTCGATTGGTATTCCTTTAAAGATGGAAACTATTTGAAGACGGATTATATAAAAACTAACATTGACGGAGATTTAAAATTAGATTTCCCTATTTTATCCGCTGATAATCCTATTGTCTGGTATGTTGTGCATCAAAACGCCTATTCGGGAATGAAACAAAATGAAACTCCAATAATTACAGAAGAACGAGTAAATTTTGATTTTCAACCCATTGAAAAAGATACAGCAAACATTTCTTTCACGAATGCAATCTATCCCAATCCTTTTAAACAAACGATAACAGTACATAGTTTGGAAGATGATGAATTTATCATTACCACTCCAACAGGAAGTATAATAATGCAACAAATTGTTCATAAAGGAACTAATAATATTTTTGTAAAAGATTTACCAAAAGGACTGTATTTTGGAGAGTTAAAAAATCAACGATTTATCATTAAATTAGAACGATTATGAAAAAGTTAATTTTTGTTATAATACCCATGTTCCTTTGGAATATGGGTATTGCTCAATGGAAAGTTCAACCAACGATTAGTATTTCATATAATTGGGATTTATTGGGGATTTACAAAATAGATAAGGTTACTTCAATTACTAATTATCACTATAATAAATTTTATTATGTAACAAGTATTCCGTATCAAATGGCAAAGATTAATTTAGGGTTTAATGTAATTCGTGATAGATACAGCTTGGGAATTAGTGGTAGTTACCAATATTTTAAATGCAGACAACAATTAGTTATTACTCCTCATGTTAAGAATAAACATAGCTTAAACAGTCATTTTATAGGTCTTATTATAACTAATCGTTTTCGAGAAACCAAAATAGTTCGCCCCTTTTTTAGCATAGGCTTGTTAACAGAAATTAGTACTGATTATAAAGGAAAGTATCTTGATACAGAAGATTATGACCCTGTGAAGTATGCTAATACTTATTCAATGTCAGGGAGTACAAATGTAAACTACTATCAATCAACACCATTTATTGGAGAGTTTTTAGTTGGTTGTGATTTTAGGATATATAAAGGATTTAGTGCAAATTTAGCAATCGGGCATAGTGTTAGAGTTTTAAAAGCGCAATACGGAATGTTGTATTATGACCCAAGTATAAAAGATAAGCCTATAACCGAAACAAAAATTGGAAGTCCATATACTATTAATCTAAATTACATGACCCTCCAACTCGGTCTATCTTATGCTTTCGATATTCATAAAAAGAAACAAAAAACCGAGATGCCATGAGAGATTTGCCGAAAGGACTTTATTTTGGAGAGTTGAAAAATCAGCGATTTATCATTAAATTAGAACGATTATGAAAAAGCTGATTATCACACCTATTTTCTTTATCTGCATTCATCAAGTTAATGCACAGATAGAAATTAACCCAACTATTTCAATAGCAGAAACCGTATCTTTAGGAGGATTTTACAATACAACCCTAACAGGAGATTACAATCCGACAAGTGCGAGCTTAAAATATTTTTCTACGGGAAGAAGTTTGGCAACAACAAGTTTAGCTATGGGAATACGTTTGAAAACAAAAATAGTCGATTGGAAAATTGCAGTTGAAAATCAAGTATTAAAGATGAGAGATGAAAAAAAAGATAAGTTTAGCCAGCTATTTATTAGGGCTAAATTTTGAATGTCGGTTTTTAAATAATACAGTAATTCGTCCTTTATTAGCACTATCAATAACTTCCGAAATTGCAACAAATTACAAAGGAAAATACTTGCATGATTTGTATTATGACCCAGCTAATTACTATGTAAACACGCACAAAATCGAATATGTAACCGCTAATCTTTATTTAGGAACACCATTAGTAATACATTCTTTTTGGGGATTTAATCTGAATGCAAGTAAGAAAGTATCTTTAAATTTCTTAATCGGTTATGGTTGTAGAGTATTAAAAGGCAGAAAAGTTTTACTTACCTTCGACCCTAATTTTTCAAAATCTAAGCCTGTTGAAACAGAAGTTACAGGAAAAGTTTTTTCCGCACCTTTCCATATGATAGATTTGCAATTTGGTTTAAGTTACACTTTCTCTTTCAAGAAAAAAGATAAAAAAACCAATGAGTAACACAACCTATTCCCTGCAGTGGGTTTTGGGCTACTGTGGGGTTTGGGAAAAACTAAAAAATAGAGTTAT
>DAOMPZ010000155.1:5141-5418 GCA_035445045.1 Crocinitomicaceae bacterium
AGCAATAGTTTTTAATGATTCCCTTTTGCGTAATCTGCCAAAAACTGCTCCAAACCTTTGTCGGTCAACGGGTGATTTGCCAACGCCGTAATTGCTTTCAACGGACACGTAACCACATCAGCACCGATTTCGGCACATTTAATAATGTGTATCGGGTGGCGCACAGATGCAGCCAAAATTTCGGTTTTAAATCCATAATTATCAAAGATATGGCGAATTTGCGCAATCAATTCCAAACCGTCGTACGAAATATCGTCCAAACGACCCAAAAACGGCG
>DAOMPZ010000156.1:0-2370 GCA_035445045.1 Crocinitomicaceae bacterium
GATATTAATGTCTGGTGCAACTCCTAAAGCATCGAAAGCACACATATTACCATGCTGATAAGGGTCAGTAATTGTACCCCAATCTGGTACAGAGCCATTGATAACTTCGGGAATGGAATCTTTTGTTACTCCACTATCAACAATACCAATAACAATGCCTTTTCCTTTGTGTCCTTTATCCCAAACGGTTCTTGCGCCAATACATCTAGTTACTCTACGTAAGTTGCCTACTACTTCTTTATTACAACGGGCAAAAAACTCTACAGGGGAATTATTCCAAATTTTATAAACATAAGGGAGTTTTTCTAAGGCGATAATATCTTGTTCTGTTGCTTTTCCGCACGTAACATACGTTATTCGGTCTTCCTTTTTGTTAATAATTCTTACAGGCTCATAGTCGGTATCAAGTTCCACAAGTCCTGTTCCGATGAGTTCGTTAATGACAGTTCTTAACTCTCCTTCATCGTGTACGTTTAAGTCAATTAGAATGTTCTTCATAACACTTAAATTTAGTTAAATGTTAAATTTTATGGCAAGTTAAAACTTTTTTCGATATGTTTTGCAAAAGATTATCAAAAAATAGTGATGGGTGAATATTTGTTAGAGGTTGCTGAATATTTGGATTTACTAAAACGGTCTTTTATCTACGGTGCTACTTCGTAATCTATGCGGTAAAATAAATAAAACAACACTTTTAATTAATTTATGACGTGTATCTCGCAGGAAAGTCGTAAATATGCAAATTGAAATTTTTCAGAAGATTAAAAACCGTATAAAAATGAAGTCAGTTAAGCACTTTTTAGTTCTTGTATTTTTGTTTTCAGCAAGTATTTCCTTTGCTCAAAATGCAACCATTCGTGGAAATTTGAAAGAGGGGAAATCAGGCGAACCTGTGATTTTTACACAAATAAATTTGTACAATTCCGCTAAAGAAGTTTTTCAGACCGTAACAGACCAAGACGGTTTTTTCTCGTTTCCGAAATTAGAAACAGGTACATATAGTGTCGAAGTCGATAACGTTTCGTATGAAAAATTAACCGAAAAAGTAACGATTACAACGGCCAATCAAATTGTTAGCGTAACCTATATTTTGAAAGAACCAACCAGTTTGGATGGTGTGAAAGTTACGGCAAAATCGACACAGGCAAAGACAAAAACAACGGTTTCTGAAATTAATTTCTCTAAAAAAGATGTGGAACGTATTCCGTCACAAGGGGGCGAACCCGATGTTTTGACGGCTTTTAGTGTTACGCCAGGTGTTGTTACCACGGGCGACCAAGGTGGACAATTATATGTGCGTGGTGGTACGCCTATTCAAAACAGAATTTTATTAGACGGAATGACTATTTACACGCCGTTTCACTCGATTGGTTTCTTCTCGATTTTTGAGTCGGAATTAATCAAAAACGTGGACATTTACACAGGTGGATTTGAGGCTAAATACGGTGGTCGAATTTCTTCGGTTATGGATATTACCTACCGTGACGGAAACCGCAAAAAATTTGGTGGAAAAATTTCGGCATCGCCATTTTTAGGCAAATTAGTATTGGAAGGACCTTTGCGCAAGAAAAAGAAAGACGGAACAACCGAAGAATTGAGTAATACTTCGTTTATTTTGTCGGGAAAACACTCGCTTTTGCCTTATACGTCAAGAGGTCTTTACCCTAAATTAAACAAAGGTGAGGGCTTGCCATTCAACTTCACGGACGTTTACGGAAAATTGTCAATAAACACCGACGAGGGTTCTAAATTCAGCGTTTTTGGTTTCTTCAATAATGACAGCGTAAATTACTACAATGCAGCCGCTTTAAAGTGGACACAAGGTGGTGGAGGTGTGAATTTCAACATCGTTCCGTCCAATTCGCCTGTCTTAATCAAAGGATTTGTCAATGGTAGTTATTTCGGGACAACATTTAACGAAACAGGAAAATTCAAACCTGACAGCAGTAGTATTGGCGGTGCAAATATCGGTTTTGACTTTACATCGTTCCAAAAAAGACAATCGCAAATTGATGCAGGAATTTTAATCAGTGCATTTAGTACGAAATATACGACATCAAACGAATTGGGCAATGTGATTAAAGATGAGAATTTCTCTTTTGAATTAGCGGCTTTCGTTAATTACCGTTTGGTTTACAAGCGTTTTGTGTTCCAACCAGGATTTAGAGTTCAGGCTTACGCATCACGTGGAGCAGTCTCGCCCGAACCACGTTTGGCAATCAAATATAACGCATCAGAATTTTTACGTTTTAAAATGTCGGGAGGAAGATACTCACAAAACTTCACGTCAGCCTCTTCGGACAAAGACGTTGTGAATTTGTTTAACGGTTTACTTTCTGCACCTACGAATTTCCAAAAGACGTACACGAT
>DAOMPZ010000156.1:2380-5388 GCA_035445045.1 Crocinitomicaceae bacterium
AAACGGCACGATACGCAATGTGCGTAATGCTTTGCAATATGCGTGGCACATCGTTGGTGGAATGGAGGTCAACCTTGGAAAATACGTGACGTTAGACCTTGAGGGATATTATAAATATTTCAGTCAGTTGAGCAACATCAACCAAAATAAGCAATTCAAAGATGAAGCGACATTTGATGACATTCCCGACGAATTAAAGAAAGATTTTATCATTGAGTCAGGAAGATCGTATGGTATGGATTTCCTTGGGAAATTTCAAAAAGACAGAATGTTCCTTTGGGTAACGTTTTTCAGAACGCCATGACGGTTTCAAATACTATTCTCCCGTTTTCGACCGTCGCCACAATGTCAATGTTGTTGCATCGTATCAATTCTTGAAAAATAAAGATTTGGAATTAAGTATCCGTTGGAATTTTGGTTCGGGATTACCATTCACACCGACAGCAGGCGCATACCAAAATGAAACGTTCGCAGGAGGTGTAACAACAGGCTACACACAAACCAATTCAGATAAAATAACCCTTATCATGGGCGACTTCAACTCTGAAAGACTTCCAACATACCACCGTTTGGACGTTACTGTGAAGAAAGGATTTACGTTTAAAAACGAATCTATTTTAGAGTTGAATGCAAGTGTTACTAACGCTTACAACCGCAAAAATATCTTCTACGTCAACCGCGTTACCAACGAAATTATTTACCAATTCCCGATTATGCCGAGTTTTGGTGTGAGTTATAAGTTTTGATTGGACGTTAGGATATTAGGACTTTATGATATTACGACGTTAAGACGGTTGACAGACATAAGACCGCTGCGCTCAAAGATGGTTAGGTCGTTATGACAAAACAAATTCATTTTACACACAGTATAATTTTTGCAAATAAAAAAGCCCCTAAAAAGGAGCTTTAAATTTGACATTTTGTCTTTTGTGACCTCTGTTTGGATAGCGACCAAGCAGGCGTAAAAGCAATGACAAAATACATTGAACAATTCATAACGCACGATTTTAGGGTGTTTGTCAAAGTTATTGAAAACGGCAAAGATGCTGACGAATACGTGCGTAGTGATGAATTTAATGCAGAGACTTTTGTAAACACATTCAGTACCGAACGTGAGGACGGCTTTAAGTTTTTGATGAAATCTAAATTTGACGGTAAGGACCAGGTAGATATTTTCCGAGAGGCAAAAGAATTAACACGTATTTTGTCGAATATTTCTGATGAGGGTATGAAAACAATCTATTCGGAGTGGTTAGCGACGGAATCGAAGATTAACAAAACGACCATAAGCAGTTTTTTTAAAGAACTAACCGAAGAAAAGGAGCAAAAAAGCAGTGTTTACAGCGAAGAATACTTTTACAACCTGCCTGCCGATGTAAAAACGCCAATTAAAGAACTATTGCCTGACATTGAAAAATTCCAAATGTTCCAAGCAAACAACAAAGTTTACATTCAAGACAAAAGGGACAAACCACCTTATACGTTTCACGCTGTTACCAATTTTGAAATCAAGATTATTCAGCACATGAAAGATGAGCGTTTCCCGAAAAAACTAATTTGGCTCAAAAATGTGTACGGTCAAGAGGTTATTTTCGATGTACTTTCGTCTGAAATAAACACACCGCTTGCGTTTGAAAATATGGTAACAAATCACGGTAAATTCTATTGGACAGGAAACCGCAACGACCACCAAATTTTAAAAATATACCTCTTTGAAAGCATGGGAACAGGGCGCATGATTGAAACTTTGGGCTGGCAATCGGAAGGCTTTTGGGTATGGAACAACACCGTTCACGTAACAGGCAAAGGACAAACCAAAGACACGCACATTCCGATAGATGAAAACGGCGTATTCAAACACAACAACGTTAGTTACTATGTTCCGAGTGCCAACAAAGCGTATTTATCCAATGCTTTTCGTTATACGGCTCAAAAGCGTGTCGTTTCTACACCTCCAAAGTATTCATTTGAAGAATACACAGGGCAAATGATAAAAGTACACCGTCAAAGTGCGATAACCGCACTACTTTTTACGGTTGCAAGTATGTTTCAAGATGTTGTTGTTAGTGAATTAGGCTTTTTTCCCATGTTGTTTTTCTATGGTCAACCGTCTTCGGGTAAAGACCAGTTGGCAGAATGTTGTCAGTCGTTTTTTGGCAAATCACAGGAGGCAATTAATTTAGAGGGCGGTGTGTCAACAATCAAGGCGCAAATCCGTGAATTTGCGCAGTTTTCCAATCTAATTAGTCATTTATCGGAATACAAGCCAGGCGATGCACGTTTAGACGGTGTTTTGAAAGGTTTATGGGACAGACGAGGTTACAAGCGTGGAACAATCGAAAGCAACGTGTCAACGGAAAGCATACCGATTTTGTCGAGTGTTATTTTGACAGGCAACCACCAACCCGACCAAGACAGTTTAATAACACGGTTAATTTGGCACTTCATGGACAAAAATGAGCATAGTTTGGAAGAAATGAAAGAGTACGAAAAATTGGCAGATATGCAGAAACACGGTATTTCGGGCTACACTGCTACTTTTTTAGCATACCGAGAAACCGTAGAACAGAATTTTAAGCAAAAACACCGTGAATACAAGAATGTTATTGCACAGCGCAACCCAGAGGCAAACAGCCGTATGATTACAAATTTTGCCGTTTTGGGAGCATTTTACGGAATGTTTCAAGCGATTGTGAAATTTCCATTTACCGAGCAACAACTACTAAACTATTTCGATACGATTATTGACAAGCAAATGCGCAAATTGGACAGCGCAAGTGTTACAGCTCGTTTTTGGGAGTGTTTCCTTGCATCTATGCGTACAGGTCAATGGACAGAGCAGATTTTTGTTGAGCGAGATTTCAAAGTTGAGGGCGAAAAACTTTATTTCAATTTCACAAGTTGTTATAACCGTATTCAACGCCAATGGTACACGCAATTCCACGAAAGCGCACCTGCCAAAATGGTAATTTCAGAGGCACTCAAAAGCGATAACAGTTGGAATGGTG
>DAOMPZ010000157.1:0-5374 GCA_035445045.1 Crocinitomicaceae bacterium
TAGACAATGTATTGCAGACAGCGAGTTGTTATCTGTGTTTAATGGACCTCCTATTGATTGGGAAATTGCTTGCTATCGGGTGGATTGGACAGGATTACCGAACATTTTAGATGTGAAAATCTTTGAAACCAATTCTGAATACGATGCTTTAAACAGGGTTACAAAAGTGATTTATCCCGAAGATGCAGATAGTAACAGAAAAATTGGAATACCAACTTACAACCGTGCAGGCGGACTACAAAAAGTAGCTTTTGACGGAACAGATTACGTCAAGCATATTGCTTATAATGCCAAAGGGCAACGACTTCTCATTGCTTTTGGTAATGATGTAATGACACGGTATTTATATGATAACCGTACATTCCGATTATTACGCTTAAATTCTGAAAAGTTCACCCAAACAGATTGGACATTCACACCACAATCAGGAACGACAAAACAGGATTACCTTTATATAAACGATTTAATCGGGAATATTGTAGCAATTAATGATAAATCGCCCAACTGCGGTGTTGGTGGAACAAATTCTTTAGACCGTGCATTTGAATACGACCCACTTTATCGTTTAATAAATGCTAACGGGAGAGAAAACAACCCAAGTACGCCTTATCCGTGGTGGGACGACGTTTACAGAAGTACGGATAATTCGACAACAACTGCCTATACGCAACATTATCAATACGATAAGTTAGGTAATATTCAAAAATTGCAACATATTGGAAATAACAATTTTACACGGAATTTTAATTATTCAAATGCTAATAACAAACTGAATAGCATTGATATTGGCATGACTAATTATGCGTTTGAATACGATGAATGTGGCAACCAAAAACAAGAAACAGCAAACCGCCATTTTGAATGGGATTTTGGTGATAATATACGTTGTTTTTACAACCAAGTGGGTACAGCAGAGCCAACCGTTTATGCCCAATATTTATACGATAGTACAGGAAACAGAGTAAAAAAAATTGTACGTACGCAAGGCGGTGATTACGAAAGTGTAAGTTATATTAATGGAGCTTTTGAATATAAAACAGACGGTACAGACGAGCAAAATACGCTCCACATTATGGACGACCAAAGCAGGATTGCGTTAGTTCGTTTAGGCGATGATTTTGGTGATACGACACCTGCTATTAAATACAATTTAGAAGACCATTTGGGTAGTTCTTGCATTTTACTTGAAACCAACGGAGCATTGATAAACAAAGAAGAATATTATCCGTTTGGGGAAACAAGTTTTGGCTCTTATGCGAAAAAACGATATAAGTTTTCGGGGAAAGAACGAGATAATGAAAGTGGATTTTACTATTACGGAGCGAGGTATTACATGGCTTGGGCGTGCAGGTTTGTGAGTTGCGACCCATTGGCAGGGAAATATTCTAATTTAAGTTCCTATAATTATGCAGCTGATAATCCGATTAAATTTATTGATGATAATGGTGAAGGACCTCGTTACCCTGAAATTGCAGATTTATTTGAAGACCAATTAAAGAAACACAATAAATATGTTTCTTATAAAAGGACAAACACTAGCTCAGGAGTTGAGTTCAAAATAAAAATGAAAGTACTGGGAAAAGATGTTTATACAACATATAAAGTAAATAAAAAAACTGATGATTATGAAGCTTTTTCAGATTTAACTGTATGGGGAGCGTCTTTTTATGAAGCATGTATTGCGACATCAGATAGCTGGAAAGATAGAGTGTATTATAAAGTTAGAGAAATAGAAACATGGATGAAAAAATCTCCCCTTAATGCATTAATTGCAATAGCTTCTTTTATTGGAACTGTTGCTACGGGCGGGGAACTTGTAGCTCTTTCTAAAACTCCCTTTGCTAAATGGGGTTACAAAGAAGTTGGTACATTTCTAGGAGGACTGTTAGCTGCTGATGATATGTCGCCATATTTAATAGGAGAAAATAAAACTGCATTAGTAAAATTGGGAATTAATGAAAAGATGCTTCAAGGAGTAAAAGATGCTAAAACAGCTTTTGAAGGAGTAACTAATTTAATTGATATACTAAATTCAAAAAATTCAAGCAGCAAAGCTTTAAATATGGTTAAAGGAGTAGTTCAAGCCTTAGAAAATATGAAAACTCTATTGGAATGGGTTGATGGAAATAATGAAAAGAACAATCAATCAGTTGTAGAGTCAGGAAACAAAAAAATTTCAAAATAATATGAAGGTGCATTGCGATAATTTGTTTTCAATTTTTGAATTTCCGTTAGTAACTCTAATACTTTGTTGGTTTTACCCACAATATTTTGTCGAAATATTGTTATCAAATGTATTTATGATTTATTTTATTAATAATAGTTTGACTGTTTATTTTTTCGAAGATGAAGGCATAATCAAAAGCCATAGAATATTTAGAAAAAAAAAACAGTATATACCTTATTCAGAGATAGAGAATATCACGTTTGACCGATTACCATTATCATGGACGTATTTTTCACACAAAATATCAATCAATACTATAAAAGGCATTAAATTACCTATATTACCTAATATTTCTGTCAGTGATTGGAATGATGTAGAAAATGTAATTTCGTTTCTCAAAGATAAAAACGTAAAATTAATTATACTTGAATGAACACAAACAAAGACATATCAATTTTACTCCCAACAAAAAAACCTGTTGGAGTGAGAAACGTATGTCTTTTAAATAACGATGAGCAAGTCACCACGCCCAAAGCCACCAATCTAAACGGACAATTGTGGCAACAGTACGATGAAAGCGGTAAAATTGAAAGCGTTACTTTTGATTTTAAAGGAAATTTACTTTCTAAAAAACAGCAAGTTATTAGTAGTACGGTACTCAAAACAGCCTTGGACAATTATGAAACCTATTTGGTGGACTGGACAGGTTTACCGAATATTTTGGGAGCGCAAATCTTTGAAACAAGCAGTGAATTTGATGCGCTCAATAGAGTAACAAAAATTACACTACCCGAAAACGTAAACAGTGAAAGAAAAGAAATAACACCGACGTATAACCGTGCAGGTGCGCTCGAAAAAGTAAGTTATGATGGAACGGAGTACGTAAAAAACATTGGCTACAACGCCAAAGGACAACGCCTGCTTATTGCGTTTGGCAATGATATTATGACACGGTATTGTTACCATAATATTACGTTTAGACTGTTGCGCCAACGCAGTGAAAAGTATGTAAAAAGCCAAAGTGGAAACACCATAACTTACACACCACAAAGCGGAACAAATAAGCAAGATGATGGCTTTAACTTTGATTTGGTTGGTAATATTCTCAAAATTTTACACCGTGTAAATGATTGTGGTATAAATGGCTCCACCTTAGGAAGTAACGCCTTAGACCGTAATTTTGATTACGACCCGTTGTATCGTGTTATTTCTGCCGACGGGCGTGAAAGCGACACCCAAAACCAAAACGATTATTTGTACAGTGATGCACCAGCACCAAGTACGCCCAACGCCAACAATGTACGTGCTTATACCCGTAATTATGCGTACGATAAACTCGGCAATATCCAACAATTAAAACAGTTGGGAACAAACGGTTTTACACGGAATTTTACGTATAATACAGGACACAATACCCTGCAAAAAGTAGAAACGCCGACACCAACACTTATTGAGGATTTTACCTACGATGTGTGCGGAAACCAACTAACGGCAGGCACAACACGCAATTACGTTTGGAACGCAGGCAACCAATTAATAACCTATTACAACCAAGTTGGCAGTTCAGACCCGACTATTTTTGCGCAGTACGATTATTCGGGCATGAACCGAGTGAGTAAGCTCGTAAAAACAGGGACAACTTATGAACGCACGATTTACATTGACGGTATTTTTGAGTACCATATTTTAGAAAACGGCACAACTTACGAAAAAAACTACGTTCATGTAATGGACGACCAAAGCCGTATTGCTATGGTTAGAGTTGGTACGCCGTTTCCTGATGATATTGCGGATAGTGTTACGTATAATTTAGAAAACCAAATTGGCAGTTCTATTTTAAGGCTTTCAACGAATGGTTCAATGATAGACAAAGAGGAATATTACCCATTTGGAGATAGCTCTTTAAGAACGTTTACTAAAAAGCGATACCGTTATGTAGGAAAAGAAAAAGACCTTGAAAGTGGATTGTATTACTATGGCGCACGGTATTATTTAGCGTGGACGTGTAGGTTTATAAGTGTTGACCCATTGGCAGGTGATTACCCTTTCTATACACCATACAACTACGCAGGAAACAAGCCTATCAATAAGATTGATATTGATGGAATGCAGGAGCAGGCGGAGGTAGAACCGCCAACAATAAAGTATATTACTCAGCAAGTGGGGGATAGATTTCCGTCAAATGAAGAACAAGGAAAAATGGCGGTGGGTACAACTATTTTTACGCCCGAGGGTGAAATATATGAATTAAAAGACCGACATGGTGGCTATTACTACAAAGCGTTTGTAAATGTTACGGACGATTATACTGCGACTGTTAATTGTGGTTGCCCGAAAAAACAAAGTTATATCTCGAAACTAATTGACGATTTTGCTCGATGGGAGGCTAATAGTATTTTTCATAGTGGAAATGCTGACCCTGTAAATTCAGGAGGAAAATACAGTGGCGTACAAGGAATGTATAAGCTTGCGGATAAGCAGGATGAAATAGCAGGTAAGCTCTCGTATATTCCTTTACCTATTACTAAAGGAATAGGACAAATTCTATCCACGGAAGCTGATATATTTAGGATAATTGCAGATTATAATACGTTGTCTCCCACAGACGCAACATGGAATACAGGTATTAGAGCAACAACTTTTATCTTGGATAAAAAAATAGACTCAAAAATAGATAAAATTGAAAATCCAGTTGTTAAATATGGAGTAGACCAAGTGACTAAAAAAGGCATAGACGAGGTAAAAAATAATATGATAACCAAGCCAAAGAATCAAGAGAAAAAATAAATGGAGGTTTTACATAAAATATTATTTAATTATGTTAGTGCTGTATTACTAATTTTCTTTGGTATTAAAGAATTAAAAGATACATTAAAAAAGCCTCCTCGAAATATAGATTATTCATTTCGTTCATTTTTAAGTGGTTTAGTAGGTTCTATTCTTATGATATTTATGGGTTTCATTATTATAATATTTAAGTTAATGAGTAAGTTATAATATAGGGTAATAGCTATTGACAAAAATCCAAACAAAGTGAAAAAATATGTAGAAGGACAAGCAACGAGAAAAATATTGGATAGGTAATGTTCTCAATTATCGGATATTACAATTTCCCACTATAACTTATTGAAAAACAGTAGTTATTTTATTTGTTAATTTAAAAAGCAGATGGATAGATAGTCCATCTGTTTGTTTTTTGATAGTTTA
>DAOMPZ010000158.1:0-5356 GCA_035445045.1 Crocinitomicaceae bacterium
TTGGTCTGCCTGCCGAACAATACGCTATTCAGACAGGAAAACACCCCGAATTAACGACAAAAGAAAACATTGCTCGCTACCGTGACCAATTGGACAAAATCGGTTTTTCATTCGATTGGTCGAAAGAAGTACGCACGTCTTCTCCCGAATATTACAAGTGGACACAATGGATTTTTACAGAGCTTTTTCACAGCTATTATTGCAACGATGCACAGCAAGCACGCTCAATTAGCGAGTTGATTGAAGTGTTTGAAAAAGAAGGAAATGCTCGTATCAATGCCGTAACGGATTATGAACAAACATTTACGGCAGATGCTTGGAAGAACTTCTCTGAAACAGAAAAAGAAAACATTTTACAACACTATCGTTTAACGTATTTAGCCGATTCGTGGGTAAATTGGTGTCCTGCGTTGGGAACGGTTTTAGCCAACGATGAGGTCATTAACGGACTTTCGGAGCGTGGCGGATATCCTGTGGAACAAAAATTAATGCGTCAATGGTCGATGCGTATCAAAGCGTATTCGGAGCGTTTACTAAGTGGCTTGGAAAAACTCGATTGGACAGAATCTATCAAAGAACAACAACGCAACTGGATTGGAAAATCACAAGGTGCATCGGTAAATTTTGAAATCCAATCCTCCCCCTCAATCCCCCTCCAAAGGGGGAAGACGATAGAGGTTTTCACCACTCGTCCCGATACGATTTTTGGTGTTTCATTTTTGGTGTTAGCTCCCGAACATCCTTTGGTTGCAGAATTGACAACCGCCGAACAAAAAGAAACCGTTGAAGACTATATCAAACAATCCTCACTAAAAACGGAACGAGACCGTCAGTCGAATGTCAAAAATATTTCGGGCGCATTTTTGGGTTCGTATGCAATTCACCCATTTACAGGCGAAAAAGTACAACTTTGGATTGGCGATTACGTGTTGGCATCGTATGGCACAGGCGCAGTTATGGCTGTTCCGTGTGGCGACCAACGTGATTGGGATTTTGCGAATCATTTTGGCTTAGAAATCAAAAATATTTTTGAAAATAAAGACATTTCGGAAAGTGCTTACACCGAAAAAGACGGAAATATTGCCAATTCGGACTTTTTAAACGGTCTTTCAATTAAAAAAGCAACGCAAAAAGCCATTCAAGCGATTGAGGAAAAAGGTATTGGGAAGGGCAAAACGAATTACCGTTTGCGTGATGCTGTATTTTCACGTCAGCGTTATTGGGGCGAGCCGTTTCCTGTTTACTATAAAAATGGTATTCCGACGATGATTGAACCACAACATTTGCCAATCGAATTGCCAGAAGTCGAAAAATATTTGCCCACAGAAGACGGACAGCCGCCGCTTGGAAATGCGGAAGTTTGGGCGTGGGACACCGTTCAAAATAAAGTTGTTGCAAACACCTTGATTGACAATAAAACCGTTTTTCCGTTGGAATTGAACACCATGCCAGGTTGGGCAGGAAGTTCGTGGTATTTCTTGCGTTACATGGACGCACATAACAACGATGCGTTTGTAGCGAAAGAAAAAGTCGATTATTGGCAAAACGTGGACTTGTACTTAGGAGGTTCGGAACACGCTACAGGACATTTATTATATGCCCGCTTTTGGACAAAGTTCTTATTCGACAGAGGGTATATTCCGTTTGATGAGCCTTTCCAAAAAATGATTAATCAAGGAATGATTTTGGGGAGGAGTTCTTTTGTTTATCGCAATGAATTAGGTCAATATGTTTCTAAATCAAAACGTCAAGGAGAAGAAACCCCAATCCACGTCGATATTTCAATGGTTGACAACGACAAATTAGACGTTGAAGCGTTTAAAAATTGGCGTTCGGAATATGCAAATGCGGAATTTATCTTGGAAGATGACGGAACGTATTTGTGTGGTCATGAAGTTGAAAAAATGTCGAAATCGAAATTCAACGTACAAACTCCCGACGAGTTAGTCGATAAATTCGGCGCAGATACTTTACGAATGTACGAAATGTTCCTTGGACCTTTGGAGCAATCCAAGCCGTGGGATACGAAAGGAATTAACGGCGTTCATAACTTTTTGCGCAAATATTGGCGTTTGTTTTTCAATGCAGACGGAAATTTTGAAGTTTCTGAAAGCGAGCCAACCAAAGACAATCTAAAAACCTTACACAAAACCATTCAAAAACTGCAAGACGATTTAGAGAAATTCTCGTTTAACACAGGTGTTTCCAACTTTATGATTTGCGTCAACGAATTGACCGATCAAAAGTGTAATAACCGACATATTTTAGAGCAATTAACGATTTTAATTTCGCCGTACGCCCCACACATAACCGAAGAAACATGGGAACTTTTGGGACACGAGGCAGGAACGCTAAGTTATGCCGAATTTCCGAAATTCAACGCTAGTTATTTAGTTTCAGACACCTTTGAATACCCTGTTTCGTTCAATGGAAAAGTACGTTTTAAATTAGAAATGCCAACTTCTGCAACGAAAGAAGAAGTCGAAAAAGCAGTATTGCTAAACGAAAAAACAACACATTATTTGGAAGGCAAAGCATTGAAAAAAATCATTGTTGTTCCGAATAGGATTGTGAATGTGGTTTTTTGACGGACAAAAAGTAAAAAGAAAACTCCTTTAAATCAATAATTCATACTGTTAAAATAATTATATAAAATAAAATTGTATCTTTTGTAAATAAAAATGTGTACATTTGCTATTCATAATTTATAAATATTAATTTGTATGAAAAAGAATTTATTATTAGTTTTAGGGTTAGGAGTGACATTTGGTGCTTCTGCTCAAGTGGGAACGAAACATTCTTTGAAGTTTGAAAACAAGCCAGCTAACAAAGTTGAAGATTTTGGTGCATACCACAATTTTGCAAAAAACAACAACTTTACTGCTAAAGCAGGTGGAGATGTTATTTGGTCAGATGATTTTACCGACATTAGTGCAGCAGGAACGAATTGGGTAATTGACAACAATGGTCAAACCGCTGCTGACATAGGTTGGGCTACTGTAACAACTTCTAGAAAG
Source organism: Crocinitomicaceae bacterium (assembly GCA_035445045.1). GTDB lineage: Bacteria > Bacteroidota > Bacteroidia > Flavobacteriales_D > Crocinitomicaceae > 40-80. Next base: position 3,018 of record DAOMPZ010000158.1, read on the forward strand.
TGGTACTCAACAATTAACAACAAAATTAACTCTACTTCGGGAGGGAAATTTTTAGAAGTGATGAATGGTAAATACAGCCCTGCAACTTCTGCAACAAACATTATTTTTACAGCAACTTCGCCAGCAATTACAGTTCCAAGCACAGATGTAACAGTTAAATTTTTACAGTATGGAGCGATTTTTAATGATAGCCAATCAATGGAAGTTTCTGCTGACGGAAATAGTTGGACGGAAATCTTTACAAATAACGAGCGCACGACTTATAATGGAGGAAATCCAGCTGCTATTTATGCAAACCCTGAGTTAGTAGAGGCAAATGTTGGTCTTGCAGGTTTGCCTTCTGGAACAACAACAATTTATTTGCGTTTTAAATTTACCTCTCGTTTTGCGTCTGAGTCAAACCCTATTGCATGGCTTACGTTTGGCTGGATGATTGATGATTTAGAAGTTGTTGAGAATTATTCAAATGATTTGAAAAACTTAGACCCTTTTGTGTCTTCCGCTGGCATCAGATATTCAATGATACCTGCAGCTCAAGGACATGAAATAGCACTTGTTAATACGGTTCTTAACAATGGTTCTGCAGCATTAAATGATGTGGCAAGTTATGTAAACATTACTACTCCATCTTCGACTTATGGAGATACAGCAATGTCAATGATAAATCCTTTGCCAGCATACGTATCTGACACAATCGTTCATTCATTACAATTGTCAGATTTAGGAACATACAGCATTGCTGGATTTGGTTCTTATTTTGACGGAACAGATGAAGTTACAACAAATGACGAGTCAAACTACACATATAGTTTTGATTTTGGCGGAACGATCTATGCTTTGGATTTAGGCGGGACACCAACATCGTATGATTCTGAACAAGATAATGCAGATTACCATGTTGGTAACGTATTTGATATGTACGCAGATGCTAAATTAACAGGAATTGATTTTTACCCTTATGCAAGCGGAAATCTTAAAAGTACAGTAGGAACGGAAGTTTTTGCAGCAATTAGAGATTATGGCGACGGAATGCCTGTAATTAGCAGAACTGAGAATTACTCGCTTGGAGCAGGAGACAACAATAAATGGTTGACACTTGTTTTTGACGAACCTGTTGATTTAACAGAAGGCAAAACATACGTTGCAACTGTTGGTTGTTATGGGTCTGGAGACGTTACAAGTGGAGCGATAGATTTAGTAATTGGTATGTCAGGTTATTCTTTAAGAGGTTCTTCTTTATCTTACTATGGTTCTAGTAGTACATCTAATTGGTATATCGCTGGTTCAGGAGGTACGCCAATGGTACGTATGAACTTTACACCAGATATCGTTTCAACTAAAAACTTGAATGAGTCTGTAAAAGTTAATATCTATCCAAACCCTGCAAAAGACAAAGCAGTTGTTGATTACAACACAGCTTTCGCAGGTGATGTTACGATTTCAGTTGTTGATTTAAGCGGAAGAACTGTTTACACAAACACATTCGCTAATCAAGCGGCAGGAAACAACAAAGTAGAATTAAACGTTGCTGATTTCAACGCTGGTGTTTACCAAGTTGTTATCAATGCAAACAGTGCTACAATCACTAAAAAATTGGTTATCAAGTAATTGATTTAACATTATACGAAAAGGGTTGCAATTTGCAACCCTTTTTTGTTTTAAAACAGTATCTTTGCACCAAATTTCAAAAATATCATGATTACAGTAAACAATTTATCCTTACAATTCGGCAAACGTATTTTGTTTGATGAGGTTAATTTAAAGTTTGTGGACGGAAACTGTTACGGTGTTATCGGTGCAAATGGCGCAGGTAAATCAACGTTTCTTAAAATCTTAACAGGCGACCAAGACCCAACCAAAGGAAGTGTCGATTTAGAACCAGGTAAACGTATGGCTGTTTTAAGCCAAAACCACTTTGCTTTTGATGAGTTTCCTGTTTTACAGACTGTTATCATGGGTCATAAACGTCTTTACGACATTATGACGGAAAAAGATGCGCTGTACGCCAAACCCGACTTTTCGGACGAAGACGGAATGCGTGCCTCTGAATTAGAGGGCGAATTTGCTGACATGGAAGGCTGGAATGCTGAAACCGATGCCGCATCGTTGTTGAGCAATTTGGAAATTGACGAGTCGAAACACGATACCTTGATGAAAGATTTGTCTAACGCTGAAAAAGTACGTGTTTTATTAGCACAAGCATTATTCGGTAATCCCGATGTCTTAATTCTTGATGAGCCTACCAACGACTTGGATTTAAAAACCATTTCGTGGTTGGAAGATTTCTTGTTAGATTTTAAAAATACGGTTATTGTTGTTTCGCACGACCGCCACTTTTT
>DAOMPZ010000159.1:0-5235 GCA_035445045.1 Crocinitomicaceae bacterium
TGTGATTAACATTGATAAGTCCCTTCGGGACGATTCATATCCATCGCACGGATTTCAATCCGTGCAAATTTTCAATTCTCAACTTTCAATTAAAAAAAATCACTACATTTGACAAAATTATCCAAGAGATTATGCAAACAATATTGGTGTTAGGAGCAGGCTTTTCAAGTAATACATTATTACATTATTTATCGGACAATGCCGAAAAACACGATTGGCAAATTCACGTCGTTGACCAAAACTTTGAAAATTTAAAACAAAAAGTACGAGATTTAAAGCGTACCACACCGCTCAATTTAGATGCACTCAACAAACGTAGTCGTCGTAATCAAATTAAAAAAGCAGACATTGTTATTAGTATGTTGCCAGCACGTTTTCATGCGGAAGTAGCAGAAGATTGTGTGGATTTAAAAAAAGACCTTATAACACCGTCTTATGTAAGCAAAGAACTTGAAAAACTACACGATAAAGCTGTTTCAACAGGTATTTGTATTATGAACGAAATTGGCGTTGATCCAGGGATTGACCACATGTCAGCGTGCAAAATTTTAGATGAATTACGTGCAAAAAACGCAGAAATCACAAGTTTTAAATCATTTTGTGGCGGTTTGATTGCGCCCGAATATGATAACAATCCATGGAATTACAAATTTACATGGAATCCTCGCAATGTGGTTGTAGCAGGGCAGGGGAGTGCAGCACAATTTATTGAACAAAACCAATATAAATACATTCCGTACGGTCAGCTTTTCAGACGTGTGGAAACGATGACGATTGACGGTTATGGCGATTTTGAAGGCTATGCAAATCGAGATTCATTGAAATACCGAAAGATTTATCATTTGGACAACATACCGACCATTTATCGAGGTACGTTGCGTCGTATGGGATATGCGGCAGCGTGGGATATTTTTGTGCAGTTGGGTTTGACGGACGATTCGTTTGCGATGGAAAATTCGGAATTATTGACACCACGAATGTTTCTAAACGCTTTTTTACCCTATAAAGAAGAAGATACAGTTGAACATAAGCTCAAAAAATATTTTACCAAAGAAAACAAAGATGCTTACCAAAAAATTGAATGGCTTGGCTTTTTTGATGATTCAAAACCAATTGGGGTGAAAAATGCTTCGCCTGCACAACTTCTCGAAAAAATATTAGTTGACAAATGGAAACTGTCGCCTGACGATAAAGATATGTTGGTAATGTATCATGAATTTGAGTATGAACTCAATAAAAAAACACATCGAAGAACATCATCTATGGTGCATATTGGAACAGACCAAAGCCGAACAGCGATGGCAAATACAGTGGGTTTGCCAATTGCAATTTGTGCGAAATTGATGCTTGCTAAGAAAATAAATCTAAAAGGTGTTTACAGACCTATTTTAAAAGAAGTGTACGAACCAATTTTAGAAGAATTAAAAGAATTCAACATTGACTTCTCTGAAGTTGATGAGGTAATTTCTTAGTTTCGTTACTAAGGTGCTCATTTTCAAAGAAGTAAGTTTAATTGTTAGACCTTTGTATTTTTGAGTCGTTGTGGCTATTTTGTAAAGTAATGTAAATTACCTAAAAATTTTATACATTTGTACAGATTAATCAAAACTAAATATCAACTTTATGGAAAGACTTCTGAAATTTATAATGGTTTTTGCCTTTGGTGTTACGGCTTTTTTCTCGTGTAAAAAGGTGGATTTATCCAAAGTAGCTTTAGGCGAATGGAATCCAAACCTTGCTATTCCTTTAGCCCATTCAGTATTTGACGTGTATGATGTTTTCGCTTACACCGACCCCAGTGATTTAATTGTCATTGACCCTAATTCGGGCATGATGGCGTTGGTTTATACGAGTGATGTTGCTTCAATTACAGGTTCGCAATTTGTGAATATTAATGATTTTTCGCAAACAAGGAATTTATCGTTGAATACACTTGGTGGAACGCCTGCTCCAAATTTTTCACAAACGCTGTCGTATAATAATTCGGAAACGATTGATTTTAATTTTAATGACGGCGCACAAGTTAAAGAATTCAAATTCGACAATGGAAATTTTGATGTATCCATAAATTCTACATTTCAGCATCCAGTTATGGTCAATGTAAATATTCCGTCTTTGAAGAAAAATGGAACGCCTTTTTACCAGTCAATAACTATTCCTGCAGGTTCGTCTAGTTCTATGAACGAGGCGTTGGCAGGTTATATCGCTGATTTTACACTAAATAACACAACGTTTAATAAATTAAAAATTGATTATAACATTGTTGTCAATGGAAATGGAAATGCAGTCTCTTCATCAGACCAAGTGTCGTTGAACTTTAATTTTTCGACTATCGAAATGGATTATGCCAAAGGATTTTTTGGTACACGTGCACTCAATATCTATGAAGACTCAGTTCTTTTGAAAATTTATCAAGGAGTAGAAGAAGGGTATTTTGAGTTGGTTGACCCAAGAGTTACTTTTTTTGTCAACAATTCATTTGGTATGCCAGTCACATTGAATCTTAACCAAATCAAGTCAATTAATATCAATTCGGGACAAGTTTTAAATTTGTTAGGTTATACGCAAACCCACGTATTAAACACACCAACTGTCATTGGCGATTCAGCTTTCACAGCTATCTTTTTTGACAAAAACAATACAAACAACTTACAACAAGTTGTTACACCTGCACCTAAATACGTGACCTTCGATGCGACAGCACTAACGAATCCGAATGGCAACACAGGTATTGATAATTTTGTTTCTAAACATTCAAAAATCCACATAAAAAGCGAAGTTGAATTACCACTTCATGGTTTGGCGCACTCGTTTAAAGTCAGAGATACGGTTGATTTTAGCAGTCCGAGTGAGTCTGAAAATCTGAAAAGTGTGATGTTCCGCATCATCACGGATAATGGTTTCCCGATAAATGTTTTAACGAAATTACGTTTCTTAAATGAAAATTATCAAGAAGTTTTTGTGGTGGACAAAACAGGTGCAAATGATTTAATTGTTGAATCTGCACAAGTCAATGCGCAAGGAAAATCAAGTGCAAACACCAAGAAAATAACAGACATCGTGTTAAATCAGGCGCAAATGAATGTGTTAGACAATGTGAAATACATTGAGATTTACGGCGAGGCAAACACCAAAGATTTCCAGTCGGGTAAAACGATTAAAATCTATGATACCTATAAGTTAGGTTTGAAGTTAAGTGTTCAATTTGAGGCAAAAGTTAAGTTATGATGAGAGCTATTTTTACAATTCTTCTTTTTGTTGCTGTTTTTGCTACACATTCAAGTTGGGCGCAACAAAATTTCACGATGTACTCCATGACCAAAATGGGACAAGCGCATTATGAAAATCCTGCCTTTAGAGCGAATGGAAAAGTATATCTTGGTATCGGGTTAGGTTCACATTCTTTTGGTGTAAACCACAGTGGATTTACCGTGAATAAAATTCTTGTTCCACGTAAATACGACGACTCATTGCAATTTGACCAAGAGGCGCTAAAAAAAGCACTTTGGAAAAGAAATTACATTGCAACCGATATTCGCAATGAACTTTTTGGACTTGGTATTAACATCAAGAAAAATTATTTCAGTTTTGCCCTTACAAACAGAACATCTGTGAATGTGATTTACCCGAAAGATTTAATTGTACTTGCTTTGGAAGGAAACGGAAAATCGTTTTTGGGCAAGCGAGCGAGCTTTGACGGGTTGGGTGCAAAAATTGACGGTTATGTGGAATATGCACTTGGCTACAACCGAGAAATCAATGAAAAATTACGTGTCGGAGGACGTTTAAAATTTCTTTCAGGTTATGCGAATTTCACAACCCGAAAATCGAAATTGGGTTTGACAACCGATGAAGAAACCTTTGATTTGACCATTGACGGAAAATTTAAGTTTCAGTCTTCGGGTGTTGGCGACTTAATCCTTGGTGACAGTTCGACAACATACACTTTTGATTTTAAAACTCCATTTAATTTCAAAAATTTCGGAATTGCATTAGATTTAGGCGGGACGTATCAATTAACGGACAAAATTGGTGTGAGTGCCTCTTTGTTGGATTTTGGTTTTATTCGTTGGAAAACGCAAACAGCAAGTTATGAAACCGATGATTTAGCTTTTCGTTTTGAAGGCGTTGATGTCAAACAATATTTGAATGATTCGACCGATTATTTGAACCGTATTTTGGACACCTTACAATCTAAAGTTGACAATGACATTACAAACGAGGCTTATACTTCAACTTTGAGTTCTCGTTTTTACTTGGGAGGAACGTACAAAGTAACGGATTGGTTTACGGCAGGCGTAACATCGTACAATCAAATTCTCAACAACAGATGGCGAACGTCGCTTATTCTTTCGGGAACAATTCAGTTAAAAAATTGGTTGGGCTTTACAGCGAACTATTCCATTTACGGACGATCCATGGCAAATATTGGTTTGGGTTTAACATTGAGAGGTGGACCGATTCAGTTTTATGTAATGACGGATAATATTTTAGCAATTAATTATTTAGGAGCAAAAAATGCTCATGTTTCTTTTGGCTTGAATTTATTAATTGGCAAACTTGACAAGAAAAAAGAAAGCAAAGACAGTTACGGCACAACCAAAAGTACCCGAAAAGATAAGAAAAAGTTAAAGTCGTAACATAGACGTTAGGACTTTATGATTTTAGGACATTACGACAAGTTCAGAGTGTAGAATACAGAGTGAAGATACGTAACGGAATTAAAACTAATTAAACTTTGCGCCCTTTGCGTCTTCTCTGCACCTTTACTTCTCTCCGTTCAGTGAGAACGCTTCGCTTAGTTGCGGTTATTTTACTTATTTCTCGGTGTTTTAACACGTCCTTTGTGCATCATCGCCATGCGCATTTGGTTTTTGTTTCCAACCATGGTCATTTGTTTGCTCATCGTGTCGATTTGCTCTTTTAGCATTTTGTCTTTGTCTAATTTTTTGGCTTCTGCTAATAAAATTTTAGCCTCGTTTGAACGTCCTGTTTGAGCACAAATTCCTGCCAACTGCAATTTAGTCATCGCTTGGTCTTGATCTTGACGCAAGCCTAATTGCAACGCTTTACGCAAATAGGTTTCTGCTTTTGCCAATCCCCAATCTTGCACATTAAACATCGCTTGCAAATACAAAATATAGGCGTGTTGACGTTTTGGCATCAAGTGTGGAGCAGTAATTTTGTTGATGTATTTTTTTGCTTTTTCTTGATTTCCTAAGCGCATGTGATTCA
>DAOMPZ010000160.1:0-5216 GCA_035445045.1 Crocinitomicaceae bacterium
AGAACAACGCAGCAGTTCGCCACTTATGGACATCTGTTTAATATCTCAAATCCATCTCTTCTATCAAACGAGTTGCACCTGCGTATTTATCCATAATCCACAGGACGTAACGAATGTCAACGGCGATGTTGCGACAGCGTGTTGGGTCGAAAATAAAATCGCTCATGGTACTTTCCCACGAACGGTCAAAATTCAATCCCATTAAAAAGCCGTCTGCATTGATAACGGGCGACCCTGAATTTCCGCCTGTCGTGTGATTTGAACCTGTAAAACAAACCCACATTTCGCCGTCTTGGGCATATTTTCCGTAATCTTTTTGCTTGAAGAAATCAACCAATTCGGGTAACAACTCAAAGTCGGGATTTCCTGTTTCCCATTTTTCTAAAATTCCGTCAACAGTTGTATGTTCGATGTAACTCATTCCGTCTTTTGGAGTTGAACCCTCTAATTTTCCATACGTTATACGCAACGTTGAATTAGCATCTGGCCAATGCTTTTCGTTTGGAAACATCGTATATTTTCCCTCAATGTATGTTTTCAATAGTTCATCTTGCGTTGTAAAAAATTCAACCAACGCAGGGAACACGTGTGAAAAATTCAGTTGTAATCAACTCACTTAACTTGTACGCCATATCTGATTGTAATGTTTTGTCTGATTTTGGTGTATAATTTTTGATAAACTTTACCAAGCGTTCTTTATTGGTAAAAATAGATTTTTCGTAAATACCTTTGCTCCATTTTTCGGGAGAAAATTGATTGCCCGATAATGACGAATTAAAATAGTCAACAAACAACGGAAATTGCTTATCAAAAATCGTTTGGTCAATCGTTGCGTCATAATCTTTAAAGAAATTATCCAACGTTGCTAAATATTTCGTGCGTACCTCTTCTAAATTTCCATTTTTAGAATTTTTCTGAAAGGCGTTAAAATCACGAATTAATTTAAAAAATTCAGGACCAACGTACAAAAACTCTTCATACATGGCGTAATCAATGCGTTGCGCTTTGTATTTCAAGGTCAAATCGTTGAGTTGTTGCACGACATTACCGTATTTTACCCAATCTTGTTGCGTATTTGTCGTTTTGTTAAAACTTTCCTCATACGCTTGTTTTACACGAACAGCATCTAAGCGTTTTAAGCCGTCAACTTGTCCAATCCATTTTTTCCACGCATTGGCAATACGTGCCTGTTTTGCTGCATATTTGATGTTTGTTGCCTCGTCATTTTTCATCGCTGAACCGATAATTTCCAAGGACAAATCACGCATTTTGATACGCAACGGACGTTCCATATCCATATAAAATCGTATGTCTTCGCTTGTCAAATGCTGTTCGGTTTGCCCGGGGAAACCGTAAACCATGGTAAACTCGCCCACAGTTCTTTTTCCTGCTGCTATCGGCAAATATTTCAACGGTGTGTAAGGTTTATTTTTGGCGTTGTATTCCGCAGGTTCGTTGTTTTCATTGGCATAAATCCGAAACACCGAAAAATCGCCTGTATGTCTTGGCCACACCCAATTATCGGTGTCTCCACCAAATTTCCCAACCGCATTCGGAGGTGTACCAACCAAACGCACATCTTTAAACGTTTCTTTGACCAAACAATAATAAGAATTTCCGTAGTCAAACGCTTTAATTTCGGCATCGTATTTTGTTCCTGCCAAAAGGCGTTGTTTGGTTACGTTGATATTTTCTTGAATTTTCGCATTTAACTCCGTAGCTGACAGTCCTTTGGTATCTTTCAGAATATCTAAAGTCACGTTTTCAATTCTAACAATGCGTGTTGCGGTCAAATTCGGATTTGGTAATTCTTCCGCAAACGACTTTGCCCAAAAACCATTTTTGAGATAGTTTTTTTCAACGGACGAATGTTGTTGTATCTGATAAAAACCACAATGATGATTGGTTAAAATAAGTCCTTGCGAAGACACAATTTCTGCCGTGCAACCACCGCCAAAATGAATGATTGCATCTTTTAAACTTGCATTGTTAATGTCGTAAATATCCTTAGCCGAAAGGCGCATTCCAAACGCTTTCATGTCGTTTTCAAACGCATCAATCACAGACGGAATGAGCATTCCTTCCTCTGCAAAGACGAAAAAGGACAAAAAGAATTGACATACTAAAAAAGCTGTTTTTTTCATAATGTGTTTTTTATTTTAGGGGTAAATATAGGGATTTTTTTATCAAAAACCGCCTTACTCCTAAATTCAGATTGGGTCAATCTGTCAAAGTAGCATCATTCGTACAAAACATCTTAACAAGTTGTCATAAACAAGATGTTCTTTGAGTCTTTTGTTTTTTTTACACAAACGTGCAGAAAATTTTATTTATTCACTACTTTTCGTCCTTTCCATTTCGGTTGAATAAACACCGCTGAAATTCCAATAAAAATTATCCAAAAAGGATAAATCATAGAAAAAAACAACAGTTTAAAAAGCGAAATACGTTCGCCAATTTTGACCAAATACGGGTAAAAAACCAAGCTATCAAAAGCAACTTTGATGAGTACCAATTCAACGATACGTTCTTGGTGAAAAAAGAATAATAGAACACTTCCGATATGGTAAATAAACCCAATAAAACCGAGTAAAACAGGCAAGATATTTTGTGTTGATGCACTTTTCTTTATCCAGCGAATACGTTGGTATAAAAGTTCTGAAAATCCTGTCGGAATGGTGGTCGAAACACAAACGTTTTTGTCGGTTGTTTGCGCAACGGAAACATTGTTTTCGATGAGGTAATTCAAAAAATATTGGTCGTCGCCACTACTGATTTTTTGCGTGTCGCTTTGTGCTAAAAATGCGGTAAAATGTTCTTTTTTAAATAGAAAATTTGCGCCACTTGCCACAATCGGACGTTTGAAAAAATGCAGTCCGTTGCTCAAAGCAAATAGATAATAATAATCTAAATTGAAAAACCCCGAAAAAGGCGCATTGGAAATTTTGACAGGCAAAATGTGTACATCTTGTAATTCAATTTGATAAAGTGCGAAAAAATAATCTTCATCAAGTTGAACATCAGCGTCTAAGGTCAAAATATAATTGGTTTCCGCTTGCTTGATAGCTTTTTCCAACGCTGCTTTTTTCCCTTGATTTTCTGTTAAATGCAAAAGCGTATATTCAAAATCGGCTTTGGTTTCGAGTATGGAAACGGAACTATCTGTTGAATGGTCGTTGATAAAAATAAACTGTTTGGGTTGTTTCGATTGCTTTGATAAGGAGTTGATTAATGTTAGAAGATTATTTTCTTCGTTGCGAAATGGAATGACGACCGTTAAATTTTCAAGCAAGTGATTTTCCCGAACCGTTTTGACCTTTAACGTTAATTGCCCGACCAAAATAACGACTGTAAAAACCGTAAAAAAAATCAGAAAGCTACTCATATTTTTTCTTTTTCATCAAGTACGGAATGCCTACGATTGCAGGAATAATTTGATTGATAAGCGACAGCGAAAACGAAGCTAACAAAATAATATTCACGTTGTCGATAATCGGGAATAAAACAACCAACGCAACACTTTCTCGTAGAAATAATTTACCCCAAATGAAATTCGGAATGAGCGTACTCCAAAAATAAATCGCTGTAATAGGGACGATTAAACCTAAATTAAATTCTTCTAAAAAGACGTTTAAAATGAGTAAATATTGAACGGAAAAAACGATGTAACGCAGTAAATTAAAAACGATATACTGAATTTTTAAACTTAAATTTGGTCGGTAGAGCTTAAAATGACGAAAGAAAGCTAAAAATTTGATTTTGTATAACTGTAATTTTTCAAACGTAAAATAAAGTATCCAACTGATGACGATAAATGTAAAAATTATCCAATGATATTGTGCCGATAAAAATTCATTACCGCTCGAATAAAAAAGCATAAACAGCGCTCCGATGGTAATGGTTGTAAGAAATTGAGAATAGCTAGCTAAAAGCGTAAACAAAATTATCTTCGGGCGAATTTTAAACGGATAATACAGCACACGTCCGACAAAGTTTCCAATAAAATTAGGAGTGATAAATCCCGAAAAAATTCCGCTTAAAAACGATTCGATACTTTCTTTGCGTGAAAAACTATCGAGCGATTTTAAGGTTATTTTCCATTTTTGAAATTCAAAATACCAATTCAACGGAACGAGTGCCAAGACCATTAAAAACAATCCTGTATTGAAATTTGAAATTGCTTGAACGTTGATTTTTTCGAGAAAGTGTCGCTGGTTGAATAATATCCACACAAAAGCTAATAGCGTGAGAACTTTCACGATGACAACCAATTTTGAATAGAATTTTGTAGCTTTGGACACTGAAATTATTAAAAATAATGCCCGAAGATAAGATAATTCTTGGAATTGACCCTGGAACAACCGTAATGGGTTACGGATTAATTCACATTAAAGCCAAAAAAATGGTGTTAATTAACTTCGGTATTCTACAATTATCCAAAATTGACAACCACCCCGACAAACTCAAACGCATCTACGACCGTGTGGCACAACTAATTCAAGAATACAAACCCGATGAACTTGCCATTGAAGCTCCTTTTTTTGGTAAAAACGTACAATCTATGCTAAAATTAGGACGTGCGCAAGGTGTGGCAATTGCTGCGGCTTTGGCTCATTCGATGTCGTATGAAGAATACACGCCACGTCGTATCAAACAGTCCATTGTTGGGAACGGAAATGCCTCGAAAGAACAGGTCGCAGGAATGTTGCAAAAATTGTTAAACTTTGACGAAATACCCAAATACCTCGATGCAACTGACGGATTGGCCGTTGCGGTGTGTCATCATTTTTCTAAAGGAGTAGGAGAAAACAACAAAACTTCTGTGAAGTCATGGAAACAATTTGTTACGCAAAATCCAGAGCGGAAAGTTTGAATTAGACGTTAATACCGTCCTAAAGTCTTAGTATCATACTGCCATGATGTCATTCTTAATCACAACTAAGCAGAGCGCTATCACTGAACGTATAGAAGTAAAGTTCACTGAGTTTTTATAAAAAAAGGAAAGCAACCAACTTTCCTTTTTTCATTCAACAACTAACTATAAACAAAAAACCAACTTGTGAAAATTTTAAAAGCCTTGATGTTTGAACTTTTAAAAACTTTCTATTTACAGTTTGACTTTTTTACCTTTTGTAAGAGTAAGCTCACTTGATGTAAGGTTACCCGTAGTGCATTATAAAAATAACAAATAAAAGTTGTGCATTCTGCTAAAAATC
>DAOMPZ010000161.1:0-5093 GCA_035445045.1 Crocinitomicaceae bacterium
CCAACCTCCGTCGCCTAAACTCACAGCATCGGTATTCGTTCCAGAGGGTTTTCCTAAAGCGATTTCAGGTGTTCCAAAACTCGCAAAATTACTCCCTTCGTGATATTTAGTAGTGTCCGAAATTTGAACATAACCTCTTTGAACGTTAATTCCTGTTGCCCACGCCACAAAAACCGAACTGTCGAGGTGTATCGCTGTCGTTCCTGCTTGCCCTGCTGGCGGTGCATAGCTTTGAGCGAAAGAAAATCCTGACACGAAAAGTGCTAAATTGAAAAGGAGTGATTTTTGAAACATAATTTTTAATGTATGCTACAAAAATATATCTAAAAGTTGAAGTAACAATCGAACTGACGCTATTATTTAATACGTTTGAATAAGAACCGTTGACGGAATGTGTAATTTGTCAACTAATTTCCGTATCATTTCAAGCGACAACTTACGTTTTTTATTCAAAATTTCACTTGCTCGGCTCTTCAACCCGATAATTTCGGCTAAATCATTTTGAGAATAATCAAGTTGTTCCATTCGGAATTTTATTGCCTCAATCGGGTCGGGAAGTTCGATTGGAAAGTTCTCTTGCTCGTATTTGTCGATTAAAATACTTAAAATTTCCAATTCGTCGCCCTCTTTTGTTTGGGGTTTGGCATCAAAAATTATTTCCAATCTTTCCAACGCTTGAAAATAATCGTTTTCTGTTTTTATGGGTTTTAATTTCATGTTTTATTCGCTAACGCTCAAACTAATTTCTTTGGTAAATGTATAAAAAAAATCAGATTGAAAAAAAAGTATTTTTATTTTGCTTTTAAAAATTAAAGTTACCCTAACTTTTGACGAATAAAAAGTAAAAAACAAATACCTTTGCACTATGAAATATCTAATAGTTGGTTTGGGAAATCCAGGGGCGAAGTATGAAAATACACGCCATAATATTGGTTTTAAAGTGGTTGATGCATTGGCAAAAGAGGGTGGCGAGCAATTTTCGTCAGGTCGTCATGCCGATGTTTCAGTTATCAAACATAAAGGTAGAACCTTGATTTTGCTCAAACCTACAACGTTCATGAATTTGAGCGGGAAAGCCGTTGCGTACTATATGCAAACCGAAAAAATTCCCTTGGAAAATGTTATTGTTGTCGTTGATGATTTGGCATTGCCTTTTGGAAAATTGCGCATGAAATTGAAAGGAAGTGACGGCGGTCATAATGGGTTGAAAGACATACAAGCGAAGTTGAATACACCGAATTACACACGTTTACGTTTTGGTGTCGGCAGTGATTTTCACAAAGGACAACAAATAGATTTCGTTTTGGGCGAATGGTCACAAGAAGAATTAACACAAATGCCTGAACGCATCGGTGTTGCCATGGAATTTATCAAAAGTTACACAACAATAGGAGCTGAGCGCACGATGAGTTTTATGAATAATAAGTAGTTTAAAGTACTTTTTTACGTTATCTTCTCATCTAACAATGAGTCGCCACATTCGGAGCAAAATTTATTTTCAAAATCGTTGACGTGTCCACAAGACTGACATTTGACCGTTTTTCTGACTTCTTTTGGTTTGGCTTTCCCTGTAGCAATCGCACCCGACATGATTGCGGTCGGCACGGCGATAATGGCGTAACCTGCAAGCATGATAATAGATGAAATAAATTTTCCCAAGGACGTTGCAGGTGTAACGTCACCGAAACCAACGGTTGTAATCGTGACAATTCCCCAATAAATACTGGCAGGAATGCTCTCAAATCCTTTTGTTCCGTCTTCAATGATGTACATGAACGAGCCGAGTAACATCACCAAAACAAAGATAAACGACATGAAAACGGCTATTTTGTAAAAACTCGCTTTCATAATTTGCGCCAATTCGTAGCCCTCGGAAATAAATCGGAATAAACGCAACACTTTGAAAACTCGTAAAAGTCGGACAATTCGGATAATCTGTATCGTTTGTTGCCCTGTAATCCACAGCGAAAACATAGACGGAACAACTGCCAAAAAGTCAATTATTCCCCAAAAGCTAAAAATGTATTTTTTGCGATTTTCTGCCGAATAAACACGCAAGCAATATTCTACAAAAAACACGACGGTAAAAAACCAGTCAATTGACAAGAAAAGTAATTGATAACGCTTGTTCAACGCAGGAATACTATGGAAAACGATCGTTAAAATACTACCAATGATAAACAACATCAAAACGACATCAAACAGTTTTCCGAAAGGTGTCGCAGGATTGAAAAAGATATTACGCAACCTTAGTCGTATATTTTGGTCAATCACTTCGATGTCGTGAACGTATTCCATCGGATTTTTATGATGCTTGTTGTGCTTTTTCATACTGTAGTTTTAAGGTTAATCACAAATTCTGCCTTTCGCCTTATGTTCTTGGTATTGCTTTTCTAATTCCTTAAATTCGTTTAGCAATTCTTCGCTTGGTTTGGCGTTTTGAATCGTCGATAAATCGGGTTGCCCAGCGTTGACCCAAGCGGTGTACCACATCGACCCAACTGCAATAATTGCATCTTTCATACGGCGTTCTACCATGCCGTTTAAACGTTTGTTGTAGGTTTGTGAAAAATCGTACGAATACGTTTGAATGGTCATTTTTCCACGTTGTTCGTAGGCGTATTTTTTGTCGGGCGGAAATTCTGCTGTTAGTTCTTTTTCAAAACGAAAAACGGAATCTAATGCCAAATGTGAAGTTTTTACAGCATTCCAAGCCAAGTCCAACGGGTCTTTGACATATTTTGCCTTACCTACAAAATAATCGTAGGTGTTGTAATTCAACTCGACCAAACGTGTTTCCCAAAAACCGTGAATGCCACGCTGATTACTCATCTGACCGTTGTAATTTTCTGTTGTGTGTAACGGAACGTGCGCATCGCCAATATAATGACCCAAATCTGCTGAATATTTTAATATCAAATCGACATTTTTAGCTGCAAAAGCACGTTCTAACTTTTTTAAAACCAATTGAATATGCCACGGAACAATGCCGTACGCACGCAAGGTGTCTTCCGAATATTTTTTTACAGCATCGTCCCATTTTTTCGGAACAACTGTAAATGGATCTTCGCCTGCTTTTACATAATGGTCAATGTCGATGTAGTGACATTCGGCCTCGCCAACAACAGCATAACGACGTTTGTCAGGGTCGGGAGCGTGTTCGGAAATGTATTCGATGTGTTCTTTGTAAAAGCCGAAAAGTTCGGGAGGTAGAGTAAAAACCGCAATTCTGTTGATGCGAATATGACCTGCAAAGCCCCATTTTTTGGCGTGCGTATTTTTGTTTTCGGTTGTCAAAGCCAAGCCTATCAACGAAAAAACAAGCAATAGAACGATATTAATCCGCCGTTTCAACATTGATTAATTTGCCGTCTTTTAAAATCGGAATAACGGTCGTTTGATTGGGTGTTAAACAATATTTGATGTCTTCGTTTAGGTTCAAATTCTTCAATCTTCTTCGGTGTGAACTTGATTTTAAGAACCCAAAATAGCTGTTTCGAGCCGATTGAAATAAATATTTGGCAGCAATCGAAGAATCTTCATCGGATGTATATTGACCGCTTGCCAACAAGAAATCTGAGATTGCGCCTGCACAAATGGTGTCTTCCAAATTGAATTTTCCTTGCCAACCCGAACACAAACACAGTACGTTTTTATTTTGTTCCAAAAGCCATTTAGAAAGCGCATCGACATTTAAAAATGAGCCAATTACAACGGTTTCGGCATCTTTTGCTACCGCAATTGAGCGAGTTCCGTTGGTTGTGCTTAAAACAACTTCTTTGCCGACAAAATCGGGATTGATATACGAAAAAGGCGAGTTTCCAAAATCGAAACCGTCCACAATTTGCCCTTTGCGTTCAGCTCCGACCAAATAACCTTTTTGCTTGTATTCCAACGCTTCTTCAACGGTCAAAACAGGAATAACGGCTTTAATTCCGTTGTCCAACGCAGCGCACATGGCAGAGGTCGCTCGCAATACGTCAATCACAACGACAATTTCAAATTCATCTTTGTAATGTACGTATTCTTCGGGTGTAAAACAAACTTCTATCCGTTTTCTGTCGTCCATTACTTGGCGTATTTTTTAAAAATTTTCAAATCAGCGATAATCGTTGTACACGGAGGGAATGAAGACAATAAACTCCATATAATTTCGCTTGCTTTCCATTTCATTTTTCGACCAACAACGAGTACTAAAACCACAAACGTAATGAAGATATATCCGTGGATATTCCCAACCGTTCGCATATAGGTTTCGTCTTTTAAAACCCATTTAAAATACATCGCTACTAATAACGCTAACCATGATATTGCCTCTAAAATTGCAACAAATCGTAAAGTTTTTAATAAAGTTTGTTCTTTCATAATTTAAAAAATTGAGTTCCAAAGGTAATACTTATTGAGAGAATGAATGTTAGATGAACTTATTTTTCAAAATTTTTTCTTTCATCAATTCTATCGCCTTTGTCCGATGACTGATTTTTAGTTTAATATCTGTATCTAACTCGCCAAATGTTTTTGAAAATCCATTGGGAATAAACAAAGGGTCGTAACCAAAACCGTTTGTTCCTGTTGGTTCAGTTGCGATTGTTCCGTGAACTTTTCCTGAAAAAATATGTGTCGTTCCATTGTGAAAAACGGCAATGCAAACTTCGTAAAACGCATTTCTGTTGGACTGATTTTTTAATTCGTGTAACAGTTTACTATTATTAAGGTCATCATTTCCGTGTTCGCCTGCGTATCGAGCGGAGTAAATTCCAGGGGCAAAATCCAAACTTTCGACACACAAACCCGAATCTTCTGCTAAAATAAAATCGTATTTTTCCTTTAATATAGGATACGTTTCAAGGATTGTATTGAGTTTAATACGTGCGTTTTTTTCAAAAGTATGCCCATTTTCGTTGATGTCAATAAAAATATTTTCATCTTTTAGTGTGTAAAAATCAACTTGTAAGAGTTTGTCTTTGAACTCTTTAACCTTACCTTTGTTGGTGGTACATAACAATGCTTTCATGGGACTAAGATAAATATTTTCAATTTATTTTTCAAAAGATACTTGCTAATAACTAAAAAGTATGTACTTTTGCCCCCGC
>DAOMPZ010000162.1:0-5090 GCA_035445045.1 Crocinitomicaceae bacterium
GGACGGTGGTGTCAACGGTGAAGTTTCGTTTATTTTGCGCAACATGGGCGTAAGTTCAGCGGTTTCGGGTTCGTATTTGTTCAAAGCGCCAAGTGTGGGACAAGCCTTGTTAAACTTGACAAACCGAAACATCGAGTCTGAATTTTTAGTTGCCGATTTTATGATGCCACTTGATGAATGTCCTATGGTTTTTGTGGAAGATTTAACCTTAAAATCAACGTTGGAAGAAATTGAAAACGGACAGTTGGGTTTTACCTTGGTGACAGACAAAAAACAACAATTTCACGGAATTATTTCCAACGCCGATATTCGCAAAGGGCTTTTAAAACAATATACGCAGTTGCCCGATTTAGATATTTCGCAACTAATCAATCGCAATCCTGTGAAAATAAACGATACGAATACCGTTGTCGAAATGCTGAATGTTATCAAACGTTGTCCTTTCTCGGTCATGTATTTGCCTGTCGTCGATGAGCGTAATTTTACCAAAGGAATTGTTACCTTTGTCAACCTTATAAAAAGTGAATTATGATAGTACAATTAAATAAAAATATAGCGCCAGCCGAGGCGGAGCAATTAGCAGTAAGCAACAAAGCATTTTTGATTGATTATAACAACGAAAAATATTTGATTACGAGTTCTTCGGTTAAAGAAGTTTCTTCGGATTTACAAGCAAAAATCAACAATTCATGGGTTTTTCCAAACGACAATCAATTGGCATCACGTCATTTTCAAGCGGAAACACGTGAAGTGAAATTTGGAAATGTGACCATTGGCGGAAACACTAAAAACACGGTAATGATTGCAGGGCCTTGTTCGGTGGAGTCCGAAGAGCAAATTACGCAATCTTCCGAATTATTAACTTCTCTGAATTTGACGACACTTCGAGCAGGTTGTTTTAAACCACGAACAAGTCCGTACAGTTTTCAAGGGTTGGAATTAGAAGGATTGAAACTGTTAA
Organism: Crocinitomicaceae bacterium; assembly: GCA_035445045.1. Taxonomy (GTDB): domain Bacteria; phylum Bacteroidota; class Bacteroidia; order Flavobacteriales_D; family Crocinitomicaceae; genus 40-80. The sequence goes on from DAOMPZ010000162.1 coordinate 962, forward strand.
AAAAAATGCGAGAGCAATACGGTTTGAATGTAATTACCGAAGTGCGTGATGCAACACATATTCAAGACGTTATCGAATATACTGACATTATTCAAGTGGGTGCAAAAGCGATGTATGACCAAGGAATTTTACGTGCTTGTGCCAAAACGCAAAAACCTGTTTTAATCAAACGTGGTTTTGGAACGACGTTACAGGAATTTGTACAAGCGGCAGAGTTTGTCTTGTCGGGTGGAAACCCAAATGTTGTTTTGTGTGAACGAGGTATTCGCACTTTTGAAACAGGAACACGTTTTACCTTGGATTTATGCGGTGTTGCTTGGTTAAAACAACACACCAATTTACCTGTTGTTCTCGACCCTTCGCACGCTATGGGTTATGCTTATGGTATTCCCGATTTGACAAGAGCCTGCGTTGCTATGGGCGTTGACGGTTTGTTGATTGAAGTTCACCCGAACCCCAAAGTTGCCAAATCCGATGCCTCACAACAGTTAAACCACGAGGAATTTAAGCAGTTGCTCAAAACCTTGCAACCGGTGGCAAGTGCTGTGGGATATAAAATTGTGTAGAACAAAATTATATTAACCGCAAAGCCACGCAAAGAAGTCGCAGAGTTCTCAGAGAGCTTTTCTTTGTGACCTTTGCGTAAACTTAGCGAACTTAGCGGTTAATAAAAACGTTTTGGTGTAATATTAGGTCTATATTAAGTTATTTTTTTGTACTTTTAAGTTATGGAAAACAGTAAAGAAATTAAGACATTCATCAGAAAAAACAGGGAATTGTTTTGGCATATTTCTGATTCCAAAGTTGAAGATATTTCGTTAGACGTTTTAGTGGAATACATTATCAACTATGGCGATTACGATAGTGTCAAGGAGCTTTTTAATCTGCTCGGGACAGATACCGTTGCAACTATTTTCCGCAAGAATACCCAATCAAGCCGAAATAATTACAATAAATTAAACCGTCATTTTTTTGAAATCTATTTTAATCGCCATGCACACGGAAATACTCAATCACAATCAAAAGGAATTACTACCGTTAATTAGTACGTTTAAACGGAAATTTTACTTAGTTGGTGGAACTGCAATTGCGTTGGATATACTTTGGCTTTAGGCGATCGAAACAAATGGAAAGATTATGTCGATTTGTATTTCTTGTTTAAAAATCATTTTACATTTGACGAAATAGCAACAGAGGCAGAAAAATTGTTTAATAAAAATGTGTTTAGCAAAAAGTTATTTAAAGGGCAACTATCTTATTTTGACGACATTGATTACAGCGAGGCGGTAGATTATCTTCCCAATTTTGAAGTCAGCGAAGAAGAAATAAAGAATTTTTTGGTCGAAATAGCAACACAAGTATTTTAAAAACAGATAATTTAACCGCAAAGCTACACAAAGAAGTCGCTGAGGAACGCAAGGAAAATTTAAACAAACGTGATAGACAAGTGTTGAATGGTTTTTAAAACAAAACTACCTCAAAATTTCAAACGCTTGCCTGTATGTAAGATTTTTTTATTACTTTTCGGCTTTCGTTTTAATTAAAACACACATCAAATATGAGTATTTTTACCCGAAAACCCCTTGACCAACTACTAAATGAAGCGTCCGAATCGGGCGAAAAAACGTTAAAACGAACACTTAGTTCGACATCTTTAGTTGCCTTAGGAATAGGCGCAATCATCGGTGCAGGTTTATTTTCGCTGACAGGAATTGCAGCGGCGGAACACGCAGGACCAGCAGTAACACTTTCGTTTGTATTGGCTGCGGTTGGGTGTGCTTTTGCAGGTTTGTGTTATGCTGAATTTGCCTCGATGATACCTGTTGCAGGAAGTGCTTACACGTATTCGTATGCCACCATGGGTGAATTTATGGCGTGGATAATCGGTTGGGATTTGGTTTTGGAATATGCACTCGGCGCTGCTACGGTTGGCGTGAGTTGGTCGCATTATTTTAATGATTTCCTTGGTTTTTACGGCGTTCAACTATCGGATAGCTTTACAAAAGGCCCTTTTGAAGGTGGGATTGTCAATATTCCTGCAATTTTTATCGTTTCGTTGTTGTCGTTATTGTTAATTCGAGGAACGAAGGAATCTGCCTTAGTAAATAATATTTTGGTCGTTGTGAAAGTAGCAGTTGTGATTTTGTTTATTGTTTTGGGTTGGAATTACATCAATCCCGATTTTCACACACCGTATATTCCTGCACACAAACCAGGAACTGATTTTGGCGGAATGACAGGAATTGCCGCAGGTGCAGCCATGGTGTTTTTTGCATTTATCGGTTTTGATGCGGTTTCGACAGCAGCGCAAGAGGCTAAAAATCCACAAAAAGGAATGCCTATCGGAATTATTGGTTCGTTGGTAATTTGTACGATTTTATATGTTTTGTTTTCACACGTAATGACAGGACTTGTTCCTTATGAAACGTTTGCAGGTGATGCCGCTCCTGCCGCCACAGCTTTTAAAGCAACACCTTACACGTTCTTACAACAAGGTTTAGTTATCGCTATTTTGGCAGGTTATACTTCGGTTATTATGGTAATGCTTTTAGGTCAAAGCCGTGTATTTTACTCGATGAGTAATGACGGATTGTTGCCTAAAATGTTTGGCGACGTGCATCCAAAATTCAAAACACCTTGGAAAACAAACTTATTCTTTTTGGTTTTCGTTTCGCTTTTCGCAGGATTTGTTCCTGTCAAAGAATTAGGACACATGGTTAGTATCGGAACGTTATTAGCATTTACGTTGGTTTCTGTTGGTGTTTTAGTGATGCGTAAAAAAATGCCCGATGCACCACGAGCGTTCAAAGTGCCGTTAGTTCCTTTTATTCCGATTGCGGGAATTATCGTTTGCATTTACTTAATGGTTGCACTTCCAAAAGAAAGTTGGTTCAGACTTATTGTGTGGATGTTAATTGGTGTGGTGATTTACTTTGTGTATAGCAAAAAACACAGTAAGCTAAATAATAAGGAAGAGTAGGAGAGTTGCACTATTTAATAGGTGTCCACTTTGCCTTTGTTTTCCAAACTTTGTACTTCACATCTGTACCATTTGGAACGTAAATAACTACAGGAATTTTGGAATTATAGCGGATAATTTTACTTTTTGCCATAACGAATTTCGTTACAGTTTCGTTTGTTGGACAACCCATTTTTGTACCAGCAATGTCGCCCGAACTTTTGAAATTATAATAGGTGTAACCCCAACCGCTTAAATCCATTTCTTTTAAGTCGCCCATTAAGAAATGGTTGTTACATTTGTCAACTTCGGCATTTTTCCCTACAACAATTTCAAGTTGCAACAAATCTTCATTTTTCTTTTCAGGAAGATAGATGACAACTTTTTTAAATCCTTCTGTTGGCTCGGGAAACATCGAAATATCTTTTGTGTTTTGTGCAAATAGTCCTAAACTAAAAAATGTCAAAAGACTTGCTAAAAATGTATTTTTCATGGCGTTACTTTTTAATAATTCGGTGCAAATTTACAAACTTTATGCCTGCTTTTGATTGTTACTGTATTTTTATTAACGATAAAGATGATAACTCTTATTCTCTAAATTCCGCTCGTATCTGCACTCATTACTTTGCATTCTTAACTCTGTACTCAAAACTCTTAACTGGAATCAAATTATTCCTCGTGCTTTAATTTCGAGGTATTTATTAATGACGTTAACGGTTAAATTACTCGGTTCGGTGTAAATCGTTTGCAAACCATTTGCTTGCATTTCTTGGATAATGAGCTGTTTTTCGTAGTTGAATTTTTCGGCAATAATTTGGTTGTAAATGTCAAGACTTTTAGAAACTTTCTCTTTGGCTAATGCTTTTAATTCCGTGTTTTTGAATGTGATAACAACCACAATGTGGCTTTTATTCAAGAGTTTTAAATAGGGGAGTTGTCTGTGTAATGCGTCCAAGGTTTCAAAATTAGTATATAAAAAAACCAAAGAACGTTGATTGATATTCTTTTTCGCAAAGGCGTAAAGTCGTCCAAATTCACTTTCTTCAAACTTTGTTGTGATTTTATACAAGGCCTCGGAAATTAAGTTCATCTGATGATTGCGTTTGTCTGCAATGATATGATTTCCAACGTGTTTTGAAAAAGTCAACATGCCTGCTTTGTCGTTTTTCA
>DAOMPZ010000163.1:0-5084 GCA_035445045.1 Crocinitomicaceae bacterium
ACGAAGTATATTGTTTCGGGAGCTCCTTCCAATGTCGAAATTTGGGATATTACTAATCGAACGAAACCTATCAAAGTAGAAGGACAATTAAATGGCTTTGAATTTACGTTTAAATCCATAGCGGATACCATTCGTGAATTTGTCGCTTTTAATGCAAATGCCCATCAAAAACCAACGTTTGTTGGACAAGTTGCACCACAGAATTTACACGCTTTGGATTACGCCGAAATTTTAGTGGTCACAAGCCCGACTTTTTTGCCTTATGCAAATCGTTTAGCAAATTTGCACCGAGATCTTGGACAAAGTGTTCATGTGGTAACGACCGAGCAAGTGTTTAATGAGTTTTCGGGTGGACAAAAAGACCCTGTTGCTATTCGTCAATTTGCTAAAATGTTTTACGATCGAGCGAATGGAAACCAAAATTTAACCCCTCAAAATTTAATTTTATTTGGAAGCGGAACGTACGACCCTCGTGAAATTACAGGATTTCCAGATTACGTTTTAACCTATCAAGCAGAACATTCTGAAACGTCTATGTCAGCTTTTACCTCCGATGATTTTTTTGTTATTTTAGATGATGAAGAATCGTTTACGAGTGCTGATAAGTTGGATATGGGCGTTGGGCGTATGGAGGCAAGCACGAATGAAGAAGCGAATATATTACTCTCAAAAGTTGTGACGTACATTAATAATATGTATAATGGCACTTCGACTTTTGGCGATTGGCGCACGCATTATGCGATGATTGCCGATGATGAGGATTGGTTTTTAAAGTATGACTGCGAAAGAGTGTACACAAAAACGAGAGATATTTATCCAGAACTGAACGCTACTAAAATCTATGCTGATGCGTATCCACAACAAATTACAGCAGGCGGAATTCGTTTTCCTCAAATGGAAGCTGACATTTCCCGAAAAGTGGAAGAAGGAATTTTGTTGATGTCGTATGTTGGTCACGGTGGGCCAAAAGGTGGTGGACAAGAGCGTTTCTTGAATCACGACCAAATTAAAAGTTGGACAAATCCTGATAAATTGCATTTGTTTCTTTCGGCAACGTGTGACTTTGCACGTCTTGACGACCCCAAAACAATTTCTGCAGGAACATTAAATTTATTAAATCCCAAAGGAGGTGCAATAGCTTTGATGACAACATCACGTTCTATATTATATAATGTAAACTCCGATATTGACAGTAATTTTTTCAATGTAGTTTTTACGAGAGATGCGAATTACCGACCGCTTACACTTGGAGAAATATTCAGGCAGACAAAAAATGGTGCGAATAATAGTGATAACAAGCGTAGTTTTATTTTAATTGGCGACCCTGCTTTGCGTTTGGCGTTGCCCAAATTTAAAGTCGTAACGGATTCGATTAACGGTCTTGAAATTTCAAATGCGAATATTGATACGTTAAAAGCCTTATCGAAGATTACAATTAAAGGACACGTGACTGATGCAACGAATAGTTTGATGAGTAATTTTAACGGAGTAATTGTGCCAAGTGTTTTTGATAAAGAAAAATTGAATAAAACGTTTGGTCATAATACACTAACAACCGTCATGGATTTTTACACACAACAAAATATTTTGTTTAGAGGGAATGTTTCAGTTGTGAATGGTAAATTTGAATTTTCTTTTTTCGTACCGAAAGACATTAATTATCAATTCGGAAAAGGTAAAATTTCGTACTATGCTGATAATGATGTTATTGATGCAGGTGGTGCAACAACGGATATTATGGTTGGAGGTATCAATCCAAATGGATTGAATGACAACACACCGCCGATTATTGAAGCGTATCTGAATGATGAAAAGTTTGTCAATGGTGGTTTGACAGACGAAAATCCGATTTTTAAAGCAAACTTACAAGATGATTTCGGAATTAATGCCGTTGGAAATGGTGTTGGTCACGATATTACCTTGGTTTTAGACGGTGATGAGGCAAATCCGATTGTTTTGAATAATTATTATATAACCGATTTAGACTCATATCAGTCGGGAAAAATCAATTATCCGATGAAAGGTGTTGCGGAAGGTGTGCACAAATTAAAATTAAAAGTGTGGGACGTAAATAATAACCCTGCTGAATTTAATTTGGATTTTGTCGTGGCGAAGAAAAAAGAATTGTCGTTAAGTCATGTTTTGAATTATCCAAATCCCTTTACGACAAGCACGGATTTTTATTTTGAACACAATCAATTTGGTGAGTTGTTGGAAACACAAATACAGATTTTTACTGTTTCGGGAAAACTTGTCAAAACAATAAATACGTATGTGCAGACATCAGGCTTTCGCTCGGAGGGCATACATTGGGACGGGCGAGATGATTTCGGCGACCAGTTAGCAAAAGGTGTTTATGTTTATACGTTGACCGTTAAAAATTCGCAAGGAAACAAAGCACAAAAAACAGAGAAATTAGTAATTTTAAAATAATAAATCAATAAAACATACGTTTTGCGTATATTTGCAACCTTATTGTAATATAATACATGAATAAAATCGTTTTATCTTTAATAGCAATCGTTGGTGTAGCTATTTACGGAAAGTCACAAGTTGAAGTATCAGATTTGCAACTAAATGCCATTACTACTTCCTTACCATTTTTGTCAATCAACACAGATTCTCGTTCAGGAGCAATGGGTGATGCAGGAACAGCGTTAAGTGCTAATTCTAATTCCTTGTATTGGAATACAGCGATGTTGAATTTCGCTAAAGAAGATTTTGAAATTAGTGTTTCTTACACACCATGGTTAAGAGCTTTGACAAACGATATGCACTTGTCGGATTTATCATTATACAAGCGTCTTGGAAAACGCCATTCTGTTGGTGGTGGTTTGCGTTTCTTTAGTTTAGGAAGTATTACGTTTACAGACAATGCAGGTGGTTTTATTCGAGAGGATAAACCTAATGAGTTTTCAGTTTTTGCAGGTTATGCGTTTAAATTATCTGATTATTTCAGTATCGGTATCAACGGAATATTTGCGTATTCCAATTTGACAGGAGGTTATGTTACACCTGGAGCGCAAGCAAAAGCAGGAATTGCAGGAGCAACCTCAATTTCGTTCGCATACAACAATAAGGATATTGAGTGGTTTGGTAAAAAAGGAAATGTTGCAGTTGGTATTACTTTAAATAATATTGGTAATAAAGTGGCGTATTCTGATGTGGATTTGTCACGTAAAGATTTCTTGCCGATGAATATGAAAGTTGGTTTTGCTTACACAGCTGATATTGACCAATATAACAAAATTACGTGGGCGATAGATTTTCAAAAAATGCTCGTTCCAACACCGCCAATTAGAGATGTTCAAGGAAATATTATGGTTGGAAGAAATAATAATGTTGGTGTTATTTCGGGCTTAGTACAATCTTTTTATGATGCTCCAGGAACGTTGGAAAAAGACGAAGACGGAAATCCAATTAAAGATGCTGACGGAAAATACCAAGTGAAAAAAGGATCTAAGTTTGGCGAAGAAATGCGTGAAATTAACATCGGTACAGGTTTAGAATATTGGTACAACGAAATGTTTGCCGTGCGTGCAGGTTATTTCCATGAGAGTTATACCAAAGGAAATCGTAAGTTCTTTACGGTTGGAGCAGGTGTAAAATATAAAATATTCGGACTTGATATTTCATATTTGGCAGCTTTACAAAAAGGAAATCCATTGTCGAATACCGTTCGTTTCTCTTTGCGTTTTATCATTAACGATAACGTTGTTAAAAAGAATAAAGCGGAAGATTAATCACGCTCGAATTAACTGGTAATTATTAAAATCTACGTCAATCCATGTGTCTTGGTAGCGTGTGTCTGCCAAATTAATGGAGTAAATCACATTTTCGTCATCAATGGCGTAAGATTTCATGTGATTTAATACTTCGTCCTCGTTTTGCGAAGATTGCAACTTATTGATAAGTTTGTTTAATACACTTTGTTCGATTATCATTTCAGAAATTGCATCTTCCATGGAGTCGATAACGCATAAAACATTTGCGTAATTCCCATTGTTTTCAAATTCAATTTTTTGAATATTGATTTTATTAATTGCATTCATAATACCTTATTTTTTAATTTGATAAGGCAAAATTATTTCAGTAGAACGTAATCTATTTACGTTCTACTATTTTTGTGATGTAATTTCAATAAATAGTTCGCTTATTTTGGTGGAAATTTACTTTTAATTGACTGTTATAGACTTGTTAATTCTGCTAAATTATCTAAATAAATTTTTATTTTTGTATCAAAATAAACAAAGTGAACAAGTCAAAATATATTATTGCATTTATCGTTTTTACTTTGTATTTGGTTTTGCCAACTATTTATTTCTTTGCGGATAAAGAATTGCGTTCAAATTTGATTGTTTTAGTTGAGGAAGAAACTCCGTCTTCCGTTACCGTTACTGAAAAAGATTTGCCAAAAAAGTTTAGTGTAACCGATTTTATTCAATCGGAATTAATCACTAGACAGCTTGTTAAAAATGTTCCCTTAGAATGTATTAATTTTTACACTTCTCCTTTTATTGGTTTGGTTTCGCCACCCCCTGAAATGTATTTTATATTTAAGTCGGTTTTAGTATTCTCTTGAATACACTGTTTAAAAACGACTGTTTTTTTACTGGAATTGTACGCGTTCTAAATATTAGTATCGCACAATGATTAAATATAAAAATTACATTTAAAATGAATTTGAAAAAAAATAATAATGAGATATTGCAAAATATTCCGTCGGGGATAGTTGTATTCTTAGTCGCTTTGCCATTGTGTTTAGCGATTGCACTTGCATCGGGAGCACCACCGTTGTCAGGAATTATTGCAGGGGTTGTTGGTGGAGTTGTGATTGGTGCGCTTAGTAATTCGCATATTTCTGTTTCGGGACCTGCAGCAGGTTTGACAGCCATTGTTTTGGGCGGAATTACAGATTTGGGAAGTTTTGAATTATTCTTAGTTGCAGGATTAATCGCAGGACTTATTCAGTTGGTTTTGGGATTTGCATGTGCAGGAAGCGTGTCGAGTTTTTTTCCTAACAACGTGATTGAGGGAATGCTCGCTGGTATTGGAGTAGTTATTTTTGTCGGACAACTTCCACG
>DAOMPZ010000164.1:0-5073 GCA_035445045.1 Crocinitomicaceae bacterium
TCCAAAATTCGATGTTTTTGATAAAATTTGGAGCTTCCTCTTCATAAATTTCTTGCCACGCTGAACGTTCGTCACCTACTTTTTGTACTCGCTCCGCCACTTTGCTATTTAAAGACTGTTGCCACAAAATCATTGCTTCGTTGTTTACAATTCCGTGGTAATCATGCCCCATCAAACCAAACGGCATTCGTGGGTCATAAACCGACGTATCGCCCGAAGGATAATTAAAAACAACAACATCGTAACGCTTTACCTTGCCCAAACCTGGCATTCGTGTGTAGTCAATAACTTCCGCCTCCGAATACGATTTCATATTCAAATACGGAATAAAATTGTGAAACAACGGAAAAGACAAAGGCGTATTCGGAACTCTTGAACCGTACGAAATCTTATTCACAAACAGAAAATCGCCCACAAGCAAGGTTTTTTCCATTGAGCCTGTAGGAATTTTAAACGGTTCAAACACATACGTTCGGATAATTCCTGCGGCAATAAGTGCAAACAAAATCGTTTCTGTCCATTCACGAACTTTGGATATTCTGCCAATGTTATTTTTCTTGGAACTTAAAGCCGAAGATGCCATCGCTAAAACGTGTCCAGCAACAGGCAAAGTGAAAAATAACGCTATGTGGTCACCTGCTTTGCGCTCTTCCAACTCACGTGAATTTGCCCAATTTGTCGGTTCACGCAATGTTTTATTGTGCGCTTTAAAAAACAACGGATACGGAAATAAAATTCCCAATACCGTGTCCACTGCCGAATAAAAACCAAAACGACGTAAAAAACCAAGGTTACAAACTGCCCACATATAAACGTGTACACCTGGCACAAGCATCAAAAATGCCCACCACGCTTTGCCTCCGCCAATTTTAAAGGCAACGTAATAGTTGTAAATCGGAATAAATGCTTCCCATGATTTTCTTCCTGCTTTGGGGAAAGTTTGCCACCAAAATGATAAATACGGGTGGATAAAAATGAATAAGTAAAAATACAGTGCGCTCATTGTTTTGTTTTATTTATAGAAACTCCTAAAAATCCAACTCTCTGCGTTACGCCAAAATTTTAAAATGCTCATTTACACTAGTAAACTCCGCTTTTAAAATTTTGCCAAGCCTTGATAGTTGACTTTTTATAAGTTCCTTATACGTTTATTATTATTAATTTATTATTTTTTCTCGTCTAAAATGTCCCTAAAAGTATAAATTCCTTTTCGATTAGCAATCCATTCGGCTGCAATTACTGAACCTAACGCAAAACCAACACGATTATTAGCAACATGTTCGATTTTTAGCGTATCAATGTCACTCGCATAGCTAACACTGTGTGTTCCAGGAATATTCTCCTCTCGTACCGCCTTAACAGGAATGCTATTTTCCTTGGTTTCGGGCGTTTCATTTAAAGCCGTATTCCAAGTAGTGTATGCCGTGTGATTTTGAATAATTCCGTCTGTTAGCGTGATAGCCGTTCCGCTTGGATAGTCTAATTTTTGTGTGTGATGAATTTCTTCAACAGCCACGTTATATTCGTTGTAGGGCGCAATTAATTTCGCCAAATATTCGTTTAATTTAAAAAATAAATTCACGCCAATACTGAAATTACTCGCATGAATTAAACTTGCATTTTTTTCGTTTACCCACGTTGTTACGGTATCTAAATCCTTGCTCCAACCTGTTGTTCCAATCACTGCAGGAACATTTTTATCAATCAGCGTTTGAATGTGTTGAAGTGCTAAATCGGGTTGTGTAAATTCAATACAAACATCTGCATCGTTTAAATTAACCGAATCAATTGGGTTTTGGGAATTGACTTTAAAAACGATTTCATGACCTCGTTCCAAGGCAATTTTTTCAATCGCTTTTCCCATTTTTCCGTAACCGATAAGTCCTATTTTCATTTTTTAAATTTTAAAGCTAAGGTAACTCCTACTCCATTATTTCGAGCGTAAGGATTTTGTAAAAGTGTCGGTTGAATGTTCAACGTTAAATTTTCGGAAATATCAAACCGAACAAAATGTGCTTCAACGGCTGCATCAGCAATTTGAAACAAATACACCAAACCCATTCCGATAAAAAGCCAATTCCGCTGATTGCTGTATTTTTGATACAATTCGACGAGTGAACTTTGGTCGTATTCCGCCCATTGAATATCGTTTATTTGTGTAAAATTCGTTGATTCCCGAAATTTATATTCCGTCTTGAGTGACTTCGCAAGGGTATTATTTTTTATTGCGAAATAACCTGTTACGCCCAATCCTGCGTAAATTAACGGCACTTTCCAATAAGCGTGTTTTTTGCCTTTTGGCATGGCAATACTGTTGTAAATTTGTCCTGCACCTGGGATAACAGCCGAGAAAATAGCCGCTTTCAGAACTGAATGTTTTTTTACCGTATCATTTTTGTCGGTTGTTCTGATTTGTTGTGCAAGCGTATCTGAAATAGTTTTTTTTTGAGCAAAAACCATCAATGAACAAAAAAAGAAAAGCAGAAACGTCTTGATTTTCATGTTTAACCGTTCAGCAGTTCGATGATACGACTTAAATCGCTTTCGGAACTGAAATTAATAACAATTTTTCCTGCCCCATTAGACGTTTTTGCAATATCCACTTTGGAAGAAAGTTTGTCAGCAAAATGATTTTTAAACACAAATTCACGCTCCGACAAATTGCTTTTTGGTTGTCTTACAGCGGTATAAACTGTTCCTTTATCGTCATTTCCTTTTACAACGCTTTCAACGTCACGGACAGTCAAGTTTTCTTCTAAAATTTTGGCATAAACCGCCAATTGTTCTTGTTCTGTTCCTGCGGAAACCAAGGCACGAGCGTGACCCATTGAAATTTTATTTTCAATAACGCCCAACTGAATTTCGACAGGCAATTTCAACAAACGCAAGTGATTGGTAATGCTCGCACGACTTTTAGCCACTTTTTGCGACAGTTGCTCTTGTGTCAATGCACATTCTTCGATTAAACGTTGATAAGAAAGTGCCACTTCGATGGCATTTAAGTCTTCACGCTGAATGTTTTCCACCAATGCCATTTCGAGCATCGTTTGGTCATTTGCAATGCGAATAAATGCTGGAACTTCTTTTAAACCAGCTAATTGCGACGCTCTAAAACGACGTTCACCTGAAATGATTTGATATTTCCCACGTCCCATTTTACGAACGGTCAGCGGTTGGATAATTCCGTGTTGTTGGATTGAGTTTTTCAACTCCTCCAATGCGCTATCTTCAAATCTATTTCTTGGGTTGAACGGATTTACTTCGATGTCTTCAATGGCAATAAATGAAATTGCGTTGGCTACATCTTTTCCAGCGTTCCCTCGTGATGTAATATCTGTTGAGGCATTTGATAACAAAGCACCTAAACCTTTACCAAGTGCAGGTTTTTTGTTGGCATTATTAGAACTCATCGTTTAAGTCTATCGTTTTTTCTTGATTACTAATTTTTGTCAGGTCGTTGCGTTGCAAAATTTCTCTTGCAAAATTCAAATAGTTAATCGCACCTTTGCTTGATGCGTCGTGCATGACGATTGTTTCGCCAAAACTCGGAGCTTCGCCTAATTTTGTATTTCGGTGGATAACGGTATCGAAAACTAACTCTTGGAAATGTGCTTTTACTTCTTCCACAACTTGGTTAGCAAGGCGCAAACGAGTATCGTACATTGTAAGGACAATTCCCTCAATTTCAAGTTCTTCGTTTAATCTTCCTTGTACAATTTTAATCGTATTTAAAAGTTTCCCCAACCCTTCCAATGCAAAATATTCACATTGAACAGGAATCAAAACCGATTGCGCCGCAGTCAAGGCATTAACGGTAATCAATCCCAAAGACGGCGAACAATCAATGATGATAAAATCGTAGTTGTCTTTGATTTTGTCCAAGGCATTTTTTAGGCGATATTCTCTATTTTCAAGCCCAATCATTTCCAATTCCGCACCAACCAAGTCAATGTGTGCAGGCAATAAATCCAAATTTGGATTTGACGTTTGAATGATAACTTCGCTCGGGTGAACGTCATTTACCAAACAATCGTAAATGTTTTTAATGTCTTGTGGTTCGACACCAACACCCGAAGTTGCATTTGCTTGTGGGTCGGCATCGACGATTAAGGTTTTGTATTCAAGAACACCGAAACAGCCACCTAAATTAATTGCTGTCGTTGTTTTTCCAACTCCTCCTTTTTGATTTGCTATTGCAATTATTTTCCCCATTTGAATACTTTTTCGATAAAGATAACACAATGAAAGCGCATTACGCAATTTTAGTTATCAACATTTGTGAATAAATACAAAATTATCCTTTTAATTCCTTGATTTTTGAAAGCGCTTCTCCCAATGCGTCTTCAAACTTTTCAAAATCTTCTTTGTACAGAAAAATTTTATGCTTTTCAAAACGTTCTGAATCCCCGTCCGAGAATTTTTTACTTTCCGTAATCGTGATGTAAAAATCATTATCTCTTGTTGTTTTTACATCAAAAAAATACGTTCTTCGTCCTGCTTTTACGGCTTTTGAGAAAACTCCGTCTTTTTCATTGTAATTATTATCCTCAAACATACACGCTTTTTTTTGTACAAATATGCTGATTTATTTTTTAACTTTCGCTTTTTTGTTCTTTTTATTATCCTTTTTCATCTTCTTACCGTTGTTTTTCAAGATGTTCAAATAGTAAGAATCGACGTTGCTGCGCTTTTTAGATTTGACGGCTTTTTCGGTAATCGGTGCAGTTGGAACTTTCCGTGATTTTTTGTCGCTTTTAATCGGTTCGGGAAGTGCAGAAGCGTGAACATTTGCTCCATTTGTATTTCTATCAGCAGGATTTATCCATGTATCTTTTTGCTCTGAGCCAACCAAATCGCCTTTTTTCGACAAATCATACACTGTAACCGTTGCGCCCTTTTTACCTTTTTCGGGATTAATCGCTACAATATCTTCTTGCAAAACCCATTTGTCGTTTTCAAAAACAAAAGCATCATAGGACATATCGGGAACGTAAAATTCACGGAAATCTGCCATAATCGGATTTTCGGGAGACAAGTGGTCAAAAACAATGCGGTTGCGGTCTTCTTCGTATT
>DAOMPZ010000165.1:0-4999 GCA_035445045.1 Crocinitomicaceae bacterium
CTTTTTCTCTTTTTGACGGACAAAAAGTAAAAGGAATGAAAAAAAGCATTTGATTTTTTAGAAGTTTCCTTTAACTTTGAAAAAAAATTTAGCATGAACATCATCGACCCACTTGTTGACAATTATTGCGCAGAAGTTACCTCTGCCGAGCCGTCACTTTTGCACGAGTTAAACCGTCAAACGCACCTGAAAATGGTCAATCCGAGAATGTTGAGCGGACATTTTCAAGGGCGGTTGTTGAGTATGCTTTCGACGATGATACAGCCCAAACGCATTTTAGAAATCGGGACTTATACAGGTTATGCGGCTTTGTGTCTTGCCGAGGGTTTGGCGCAAGACGGCATACTTTATACGCTTGATGTCAACGAAGAATTGGAAGATTTTACACGTTCTTTTTTGGACAAATCACCCTACAAAGACCAAATACGTTTTATGATTGGTGATGCGGCGGAACTTATTCCAACCTTGGACGAGGAGTTTGATTTGGTGTTTATTGATGCCGACAAACGCAATTATCCTGCGTATTACGAATTGGTTTTGCCCAAAGTTCGCAAAGGCGGTTTTATCTTTTCAGACAACGTTTTGTGGTCGGGGAAAGTCGTTGGGGACAAAGCTAAATTTGACAAAGACACTCGTATTTTAGACGATTTTAATCATGCTATTCAAAACGACAGCCGTGTTGAAAATGTGTTGCTTCCCATTCGTGACGGAATTATGATTGCCAAAAAATTATGAATCTAAAAACATTCCTTTTATTCGTTGTTGCAAGCGTGTTTTTCGCTTGTCAAACGCAGAAAACACCTGACGAAATCTTAACCTTAGACGAAGTTGTTTCAGGAAGTGAAAACACTCCCTTATCCCAAGCAGATACACTTATTCCGACTGTTGCAATAAATGAGAATTTTCAGGAAATACTCACGGCTTCAAAACTTGAATTTGACAGCGTCATTCCCGTTGATACCCTCCTATTTATCGACCGTTACGAAGTAAAATCAAACTACAAATATTTTCTGTCAACTAAAAAAAGAACAACCTTTGTGGCACATTGGGAGTTTGAAAATCAGGCACTTTCCAAAAACGCATTTATGAATTGGATACAATGTTACGGAGCAAAATGTGCCGCCTTAAAAATCAACGATTCGACAAGTGTTTCTGCCGAAAAAATGGGCATTTTCTTAATCGAAAATCACATTTATTACCTAAACAACTGCACCCAAAAAGATTATTCTCAATTCTTACAAACAACCCTTGAAACACAAAAATTAAAATCCTTTCTTTTTGCTTTTTACCAAAACGGAAAAAAAGGTGTCATTTGGTTCGACAAAGAAGATTTTAACCTATGATTATTCTAAATCAACAATAAAAGAACCTTTGTTTAACTGATAAAAAGCGGTGTTGTCCGTCATCGTGGGCGCAAGAATAATGTTTTTGTTTTGCGGGTTTTCATAGTGCGAACTTGTTGCCAAAAAGTATTGATTGTCATTTAGTTGTATCGTATAACCGCCTTTGACATCTGCAATATTAAGTGTGTTTTTAGATGATTTTAATTCAACCGCTTTGTATTTCGGCAAAGGCACAATCGTTTGTTTTACAGACGGATAAATCTTTGTGTAGGAGCTGATTAACTGGTCAAGATTTTTCGCTTTGACATTTGTTGTGTCATAAAAAACGGTCAAACTGTTTTCTTCTTTGATAGCCAACGTTGCGCCATTGTTGTTAAAAACAATAAAATGAGCGGTATTCATATTTTGAAAACGGTTGTAAACAATCACGGAAACGACCAGCACTGTTCCTGCCAAAACACCCACTAAATAGCTGTATTTTTGCTTGTTGACTGTCCAATAAAAAGCGCCGATGAGCGCATACAAAACAACGACAATCCAACCGCTCAACACAAATCCTTCGGAAACAGCTTGCGGTAAAGCATCTATAAATTGGATAATCCACAACATCGAAAACATGACCCAATAGAGCAAAAATCCAAAGGTTTTGCCCAAAAATTTCCACCAGCCAAACACAAACAAAGCCAATCCAAGCGATAAAATCACAAGTGAATACGCACTCAAAGCGATATTTGTCAACAGAAAATAATTCGGAAATTGATGAAAATAGTACAAACAAAAAGGTGTTGTAATGAGTTGAGCAGCAATACTTAACGCAATTCCGTCCCAGATATTCCGCACCCATTTATTTTTGAAATACAACTGCTTTTTTAAGAACGGATAAAACGTGTAAATTCCAATCATAGCGGCATACGAAAGTTGAAAACCAATGTCGTAAAGCGCATAAGGCGAGAACATCAGAATAACCAATGCCGAAAAAAACAAACCATTCACCGAAGAGTGCGAACGGTTGAGCAAAACACCGCCAGCGACAAACGTAAACATCCATGCAGAGCGAGCCACCGAGGCGGAAAATCCTGTCATCAAGGAATAAAACCAAACGACAATAAGCGAAATTAACACCGCATTTTTCTTGGAAATATATTTGGGGAAAAGTTGCAAAATGTAGTTCAAAATCAACACTAAAATAGCCACGTGCATTCCCGAAACCGCCAAGATATGCATCACACCTGTTGTGCCAAACATTCGTGTCGTTTCTGTCTCAATCGAGCTTCTGTCACCCAAAATAAGACCTTTCGCCACCGCACCCTCTTGTCCTGACACAAAAGAGTCGATGATTTTTGCTAAAAACACCCGACTTTCATCAAAAATGCTGAAAATTGACTTTTTGTCTTTGTGCAAGCGCACATATAAAAAATCAGGTACAAACGACTGATGTCCAACGTTTTGATATTTCCAATAATTGACAGCATCAAACTCTCCAGGGTTATTTCGGTTGGAAATTTCTGTAATCGTTGGCGTAAAAAGTACGTATTGATTGGGTTGTAATAATTGGTCGTTGTCCTCAAAATAACAGAGTAATTTGCCTGTCGTGGGAATGGTGTCTTTGCCTTTAATTATGGCTTTTACTTCGCCGATTGTTTTTTGAAAACGATTCGTTGATGTCGGTGCAACATCATTGGTTTTCAGAATGAGCGAATCACCTTGTGTATAGATATTTTTAAAATGACTTGGTTTTGCAAAAGATTCTTGTAAGCCATTGTTTAACAAACCAATAGAAATCCACAACAACGCTACGAAAGGCAAAAATAATTTCCGAATAGGACTTTTAGAACGAAAACTTAAAATCGTTCCAAGCAAACTGACACCAACAAATATCCCCAAAACCTCAATTTCAAAGAGGTATGTGTCGGAGAGCGAAATGCCTAAAATATAGGCGACAACGATGACAAATATTGGTTTCGTGGCTTAAAAAATTAACATTTAAAGTGCTAAGATACGTGTTTTGTCGAAAAGGGATAAAATTACGCTAATTATTTACTACTTTTGCACACCAAAGATTTAAAATGACATCAAAATTTCACACGCTTAAAATTAAAGACATTCGCACAGAAACAGATGAATGTGTTTCAATTGCTTTTGAAATCCCAACGGATAAACAAGCGGATTTTTCGTTTAAACCAGGGCAATATTTGAACTTTAAAGTCGATATAAACGGCGAAGACATCAGACGTTCGTACTCCTTGTGTTCTGCACCGTCCGACAACGAATGGCGTATTGCGGTAAAGCAAATTGAAAACGGAATTTTCTCTAACTATGTGAAAACGCTGAACGTAAATGATACCTTGGAAGTTTCTACGCCCTTGGGGAATTTTACTACTGAAATTGATGCCAAAAATGCCAAAGAATATGTGTTAATCGCTGCGGGAAGTGGAATTACACCTGTAATGTCCTTGGCAAAAGAAATTCTGAAAACAGAACCAAATAGCAATGTGACGTTGTTCTATGGAAACAAAGGAACGAACACAGTTATTTTCCGTGAAGAATTGGAGGCACTGAAAAACAAACACATCAATAATTTCCGTTTTGTGCATATTTTTTCTCGAGAAAATTTAGGTAACGACCTACAAAATGGACGTATTGATGCTAAGAGATACAATGCACTTTGGGACGCATTTTTGAAAGACACGAAAGTTGACGAGGTTTTTGTGTGTGGTCCTGAACAAATGATTTTGGACGTAAAAGAAAGCAGTTTAAAACGTGGTCTTTCGGATAAAAACGTTCACTTTGAATTGTTTGGAACAACAATCGTCAGAGAAAAAGCGGTGTCAACCAAAGAAATTCATTCGCAAGTATGTGTTATTATTGATGACGATGCGTTTGAATACGTGATTGATTCGCCGAGCCAAAATGTATTGGACGCAGGAATTGACGCAGGCGCAGATCTGCCATATTCGTGCAAAGGTGGTGTTTGTTGTACGTGCAAAGCAAAAATCGTCGAAGGTGCTGCAACGATGGACATCAACTATGCACTAACGGACGAAGAAGTTGCGCAAGGCTATATTTTAACGTGTCAGTCGCACCCAACAACAGAGCGTTTGATTGTCACATTTGACGAAAATTAAGCGATGAGTTTTTTTGGAATTTTTAAAAAGAAAGAAAAGCCTTTTGCCCCTAAAGGATTTTATGCGGTACATATTAAGAATAAAATTCAGTTGACACCCGACAGCGTGCAGCTTGTTTTTGATATTCCGATAGCGTTAGGTTCATATTTTCAGTTCATTTCGGGGCAATATATCAATATCGCCACAAAGATTGACGGAAAGGAAATTCGCCGCTCGTATTCTATTTGTAGCGGAACAAACGAAGATTTAGCTGTTGGAATTAAAAAAGTTAAAAACGGTGTTTTTTCGACTTTTGCCGTGGACAAATTAGCCGTTGGCGATTTGATTTGGATTTCTGAACCTATGGGAAATTTCCAATGGAAAGAAAACGCACAAAAAATCGTTGCTTTTGCAGCAGGAAGTGGTATTACACCGATTTTGTCAATTGCTAAAAAAGTGCAGGAAACAGCGCAAGAAACGGAGCTTTTCTATGGAAATAAAACCGTTTCATCAACGATGTTTTACAACGAAATCAAAGCCCTTTCAAACATA
>DAOMPZ010000166.1:0-4961 GCA_035445045.1 Crocinitomicaceae bacterium
TTTAGCAAACTGTTGGTTTCAGCCACTCACCCATCCCACCATTTTTAAAGAACGTGGCGCAAAAGTAATACTTTTTTCGTTACCACAACACTTTTGCTGAATATTTTTTAAACCGAATAATAGATTGCTGTTGCAACATGGTTTAATAACATGAATGTGAAGAACATCCAATATACTTTTAAAAATTCAATTTCTTCGTTTTTACTTAATAAAACAAGGATTAAACCTGCAACTGTAATGGCGAACGATCCAAAAACTCCAAACACCCAAAAAGACAAAATAGATAAAATCAATGTTACAAGAACTAAGACGTTCCACTGTGTTTTTCTTTTATCGAACATCGCAATAAAAGAAAGTGTTTTTGCCAAAATAGTCGTTGTATAAAGAATGGTTGTTTGTTCCAAAACATTCATCGAAACAGAAAAGAAACTCCAAAATAAAGCATCGTGAAACAATATAATAATTGCCCCGCCAAGCATTAATAAATTGCGCCAATCGAATTTTTTTAATGAAACAATAATGGCGATTGTCATAAATAAATTGACAAGAATATTTAAAGGCGAAATAAAAAAAGGTGCGCCGTCTAATACGAGTGAAACACCATATAATACTTGTGTAAGAATAGCAGCGAATAATATTTTGAACTCCTTCGCCATTACTATTTCTTGTTTAATGCTTCTTCAATGTATTTAAACGTCGATAAAACTTCGGGTTTGCCGTTTACAACAGCAACGTCGTGTTCAAAATGTGCGCTTGGCATATTGTCGGCTGTCAAAATTGTCCAGCCGTCTTTTCCTGTCACCACTTTTTCCGTTCCCATATTAATCATCGGTTCGATAGCGATAACCAAGCCTTCTTGAATTTTTTTGCCGTTTCCACGCTTTCCGTAATTAGGCACTTGTGGCTCTTCGTGCATTTTACGTCCTAAGCCATGTCCAACTAAATCCCGAACAACACCGTAACCATTTTTTTCAGCGTGTTGCTGAATGGTAAAACCAATGTCGCCAATGCGATTTCCTGCTTTCGTTTGCGCAATACCCAAATCCAAACATTCTTTGGTAACTTGCAGTAATTTTTTAATTTCAGCAGATACTTCGCCTACTTCAAACGTATAAGCATGGTCGCCATAAAAACCTTCGAACAATGCACCGCAATCTACCGAAACAATATCGCCGTCTTTCAAAATTTTACCTTTTGGATAACCGTGTACAACCTCTGAATTAACAGAAACACACAAGGTATTCGGAAAATCATACATTCCTTTAAAACCAGGTAACGCATTTTGACTTCGGATATATTCTTCTGCCATAGCGTCAATTTTAAACATATCCACACCAGGCTTAATTTCCGCAGCAATCAATCCCAACGTCCTACTGACAATCTGTGCTGCTTGTCGCATGATTTCAATTTCTGCTGCGTTCTTGTATATTATTTGGTTTCTGTTAAAAAATTTACTCACAATCGTACTCTTTTTAATTTAAAAGGAACTCCTAAAAAAGAAGTTCCTCTTAAATATAAATCTTAATAATAAAAAAATGAAAAAAGTGCCGTTCCTAAAAACGACACTTCAAAAGTAAGTATATTTTTGATTGCTAAATGTTAATGTTATGCTAACACTTCTTTTACTTTATCCGCAGCCTCTTGTAATAATACTGCAGAATGTACATTTAGTCCTGATTCATCAATGATTTTCTTTGCTTCTTCAGCATTTGTTCCTTGAAGACGAACGATGATTGGAACAGGAATATTTCCCATTGCCTTGTACGCCTCAACAACACCATTGGCAACACGGTCACAACGAACGATACCACCAAAGATGTTAATCAAAATTGCTTTTACGTTCGGGTCTTTTAAGATAATTCCGAATGCTTTTTTAACACGTTCTGCATCCGCTGTACCTCCAACATCTAAGAAGTTTGCAGGGTTTCCACCAGACAATTTAATAATGTCCATCGTTGCCATTGCCAAACCTGCGCCATTTACCATACACGCTACGTTTCCGTCTAACTTCACGAAGTTCAAACCAGCATCGCTTGCCTCAACGTCCATTGGGTCTTCCTCTGATTTGTCACGCATTTCAGCGTAATCTGGGTGTCTGTAAAGTGCATTATCGTCTAACGTTACTTTCGCATCAACTGCAATAATTTTGTTGTCCGATGTTTTTAACACAGGGTTGATTTCAAACATAGAAGCATCACAACCTTCGTAAGCTGCATATAAAGCCGTCACAAATTTTGTCATTTGCTTAAACGCATCACCTGATAAACCTAAGTTAAAAGCAATTTTGCGTGCTTGAAAACCTTGAATACCAACACGTGGGTCGATTTCTTCTTTGAAAATCAAATGCGGTGTGTCATGTGCAACCGTTTCGATATCCATTCCGCCCTCTGTCGAGTACATGATGATATTTCTACCTTTTTCACGATTCATCAAAACAGACATATAAAATTCTTCTGTTTCCGCTTCGCCTGGGTAATAAACATCTTCTGCGATGTAAACTTTGTTTACCTTTTTACCTTTTCCGTTTGTTTGAGCAGTTTCCAAGTGTCCACCAAGAATTCCTTTTACTTTTTCTTCTACGTGGTCAATGCCTTTTGCTAAAACAACACCGTGCGAACCTGTTTCTTCAACTATGCCCTTTCCACGTCCTCCTGCGTGAATTTGAGCCTTAACAACGTACCAACCTGTACCTGTTTCTTCCGTTAATTTCTTTGCAGCAGCTACTGCATCTTCTACTTTGTCAATCACTATCCCACGCTGTGTTGCAACGCCGTAGCTACTTAAAATAGACTTTCCTTGATATTCGTGTAAGTTCATTTCTGAAAATTTTGTGGCGTAAATTTACAATGAATAAACTGAAATAAGGGTATTTTTTTGAAATTTTATTGTTTTTATTTCTAAAAAGGACGTTATGACTTTACGATTTTATGACATTACGACGGTCATAACGTCTTAATATCATGATGTCCTAACGTCAGTCTTTTGTCTAATGTCTTTGCTCTTTTGTCTTCCTGTCTGAAAAAAACGTATCTTTGCTAAAAATCATTTATCTATGCACATCGTAAACCGAGGATATTTAGTGTTAAGCTACAAACAGCCTTATTTTGATTGGTCAAATCCGTTTAGTGAAGTCGCTTTTCAAGTGGGCGATTTAGAGCCGTCCGTGTATTTGGTGGAGGACGATTTTATTGAAGAGGACAAAATTATTGAAAAGTCGTTTAAAAAAATCATGGAGATTGAGTTGTCGAGTGCGCAAGAAGACGAAGAAATGTGGGTAGAAATTACAAGAGAAAATTTCGACTTATTTTTTGATTGCGTAGTTGGCTCATCGGTTTTTGACACCATAAAAACACCTATTCAACGCGAAGAAATCTGATGTTTTTAAAAAATCTCACATTGGTAAATTTTAAAAACCACCAACAATCGGATTTCCAGTTTGTTGATGGTATTAATTGCTTTGTGGGAAAAAACGGAACGGGCAAATCCAATGCGCTTGATGCGATTCACTATTTGAGTATGTGCAAATCGTATATTAATTCGGTGGATAAACAGAATATCACATTTAACGAAAACTTTTTTGTCATTCAAGGAACATTTGAAAAAGAAGAACAAGAAAGCAATATTTATTGTGGTGTGAAAGTTGGGGCGAAGAAGATTTTCCGCAAAAATAAAGTAGATTATGAGAAATTATCCGACCACATTGGCGTTTTTCCGTCCGTGGTTATTTCGCCTTACGACCGTGATTTAATTTCCGAAGGAAGTGAGGTGCGCCGTAAATGGATAGATTCAATCATTTCCCAAATAGATAGAAATTACTTAGAAACGCTCGTTAAATATAATAAGGTTGTTGAGCAACGAAATGCACTTTTAAAACAACAATATGAAAATGGTTTTTTCGACCGTGAAAACATCGAAATTTGGAATTATCAATTAGAACTTTTCGGTACGCCTATATATAATAGGCGAAAACAATTTGTAGCGGAGTTTGTTCCGTTGTTTAAAAAGTATTATTATCAGATTGGAAATTCGGCAGAAAACGTCACTCTTGATTACAAATCTCAGTTGCATGAAAGCGATTTTCCAACGCTGTTAGAAAGTAGTTTGCGCAGAGATTCCATGACACAATATACAAATGTTGGCGTTCACAAAGATGATTTGCTGTTTATGATGAATGAAAACCTTGTCAAGAAAATAGGTTCGCAAGGACAACAAAAGACGTTTTTAATTGCACTTCGTTTGGCACAGTTTGAATGGCTGAATCAACAAATGAATGTCAAACCCATTTTTTTGTTGGACGATATCTTTGACAAATTGGATAATTCTCGGGTCGAAAAATTAATACATTTAATTGCGGATAATTATTTTGGACAAGTATTTATTAGTGATACAGATAAAAACAGGCTGACAGAAATTTTTCAGCACGTTCAAATTCCGATTAACTTTATAGAAACACAAGAAATATGAATGAAAATACACGCAATTCAGACTCAAAACCCTTGGGCGACATCGTTGACAGATTGATGAAGGCGTATCAATTAGACGGAAAACTCTTGGAAATGGACATTTTGAGCAAGTGGGAAGAGATGATGGGCAAGGCTGTTTCACAACGAACACGTGCTATTTTCATCTCAAATGGCGTATTAATTTTAG
Source organism: Crocinitomicaceae bacterium (assembly GCA_035445045.1). Classification (GTDB taxonomy): domain Bacteria; phylum Bacteroidota; class Bacteroidia; order Flavobacteriales_D; family Crocinitomicaceae; genus 40-80. The sequence continues at coordinate 4,651 of DAOMPZ010000166.1, forward strand.
AGATGGATTCCTCTGTTATGCGTGAAGAATTAAAAAACGGAAAAAATATTATTATTCAACGAATTAACCAATACGCTAATAAACAGCTTGTTACAGATGTTTATTTTAAGTGATTGAAAAAATATTAAAAAAAGTTTCAGTATTTGCTTGCAGATACAGAAAAAGTACGTACCTTTGCACCCGCTAATCGCAACGGCGGTAGTGAAAAATAACAGAAAAACTTAGATTTAAACACAGATTGAGTTCATGTTTAAGCCAGAAGAAGTTCTTTGAGATATTAGGAAAGAAGGAAACAGCGTAAGAATTAAAAG
>DAOMPZ010000167.1:0-4951 GCA_035445045.1 Crocinitomicaceae bacterium
GGCTCACGAGGACTTCAAAATATTCATCTTGATTTTCAACAGACGATTGCTAAAAAATTCGGAATCAACCTTGCTTTTGACGGCATGATGCTAAATGACAACGCAGGTTTTTTGCGTAATAATAGTTATCGAAATAGCGTTGTACGCTTATTAATGAACTACCAAGGCGAGCGTTACGAAGGTTTGTACTACATGAATTATTACTTTGGCAACCGAAAAAGTAGTAATGGCGTGGCGACCGATTCGCTGTTAAATGAATTTCCGATGCAGTTAATTCCTGTCAAAAATCAATCAGCATTTGCAAAATTCAACAACGTCGAGGCAGGAACGCAACATCTTATTCCATTTACAAAAGACAGTTTAGTTAAACACGGATTTGTATATCAAAATGAGTTGAAAGTGCAAAATCGAAAATACACCGAGCTGCAAGCAGACATTTTAAACTACGACACCATTTACAAAGATTCGGCAAGTACGTACGACCATTATCAATGGCAACGTATGCGTAATGAGGGTGGTTACTATCTAAAATCCCAACGGTTAAAAATAGCAGCTAAAGCATTTCACCAATATTGGAAATACAAAAATCAAGGAATTAATTTAGATACGACCGAAGTTGGCGTGAATGCTAATTTGTTGTTTACATGGTCTAAATTTGAATTAAAATCTGATTTTGAGTTTACGTTTTTAGGTGCGATTGGCGAAATGTACAGCAAATCGCAGTTGCGTTGGAATGACGAAAAATTTAATATTGTGGCGCACCTAAATTTTGAAAATAATTATCCGTCCGTTTTTATGCGAAAATACAGCGGTAACAACGTTCAATGGTATGTGCAGAATCCGCAATTACAGCAAACGATAAAAATCGGTGGGAAATTCGATTGGAAATTCAAAATTCCATTTCAAATTAGCGGTGAATGGGCAAATTTATCCAATACATATTGGCTGATTGACAACCAATTACGAAATGACACCTTGAAAAACGTATCGCTTACAAATATTTCGATTTCCACACGGCTAAATGCAGGTAATTTTCATTTTGACCCATACATTGCACTAAATTTAACCTCTCAAAACATTCGTTTTGTTCCGCTTTTGGACAGCCGTTTGAATATTTATTGGAACAAAAAGTTGTTTTCTACCAAAAAATTCGATTTTATTTTGGGTGCAACAGCTCGCTTCCAAACAAAATACGACATGATTTCATACAACAATTTAGTTGATTTGTATCAGTTCTCCAATGCGACATCGCCTGCACATCAACCGATTGTGCGTGTGGACATCTACACAGGTTTTCAGATTGACAATTTCAGATTTTTTGTGCGCTACGAGAATTTAGATTATTTTTGGAATAACCGCCAAAATTTCACTATTCAAAATTATCCAATTGCGCCAGGTGCTATCCGCATTGGTTTAACATGGGATTTTTTCAATTAAAAAAAACTTCACTCGTGCGATACAAATTTCAACCCTACAATCGAAATAATCAACGTTGAAAGAAAGAAAATTCGCCCTACTGATAGTGGCTCTTTGAAAAAGAAAATACCGATTAAAACTGTTCCTACTGCGCCAATTCCTGTCCAAACGGCATAAGCTGTTCCGAGTGGCAATGCCTGTGTCGCTTTGAGCAACAACAACATGCTCGCAACCAAACTAAGGGCAAAACCTACATACCACAAATACATTTCCGTTCCCGAAGTTTCTTTGGCTTTGCCAAGGCAAAATGTAAAACCAACTTCAAAAAATCCGCCGAGAATTAAAAACAGCCAACTCATCGCTTTTGAAAATGAATGAAAACTTCCGTATTTGCACGTGGCGAAATGCTGTTATAGCAATTTTCCATTTTTAGAATGTGAAAATGCGACTTGAAAATTTCGTTATATTCAGAGGTTGTCCCGCCAAACGGTGGCCCTTGTTTGTCAAATTCAACACAGAAAAGAACACCGATTATTTTTCCATTTTCATTTAACAATGATGCTGATTTTTCAACGTATTTCGTTCTATCTTTAGGGTCGTTAGCACAAAAAAACGTTTGCTCGACAATTAAATCGTATTGGCTTTCATGCTCGTAAAAATCTTCACAGAAAACCTTAATTTGAGGTGTGTCTTTGTATTTTTCTTGTAGTGTTCCGACTAATTTCGGCGCAATATCTAACAAGGTAATATTTGTAAAACCACGTTCAACAAGCCATTCCGCCTCGTAGGCATTGCCACAACCTGGAATTAAAATAGCTAAATTTTTATCCGAAATTGTTTGCATAAAATCAGTTATCGCAGGCGATGCATGACCGACGTCCCAACCTGTCAAATTATTTTCCCACTTATCGTTCCAAAACTGTTTGTCTAACATATTCTTTGTTTAAAATTTAGCTTAACCCCTACTCTACATTTGCACGTATAAAAACCTGATTAACAGGAATAAACGTATTTGCTTTTATCGTTACGGTTTTCTCAACTGCACCAGACATTCCTTGGTACGGAACAAATTGAACCTTAATCGAATCTTTTTGATTGGGCATAATTGGCTTTTCGGGTTTCATCGGTGTTGTACAACCGCATGATGCTTGAACACTTTCAATAACCAACGGTTTTTTACCCGTATTTTTAAAGACAAAATAATGTGCGTTCTCCGATTGAACTTTTACCGTTCCAAAATCAAAACTTTTCGTTTCAAACTCAATATCTGTGAGTTTATCCTCGTTTGCTTTACGGATAGCTTCTTCTTCTTTTTTAAATTCTTCTAATTCTTGGGATAATTCCTTATCGTATTGTCCTCCAGCTTCAAAAGGCGAACTATTTGAATTGCTTGTTTCTGTTTGCGTCGTGCAATTTGCGAGGAGGAATAGTGTGGAAATTATTGTGACGATTTTGCAAATTCTCCCCCTTCCTTGCGCTACTACTTGATTTCCCAAAATCCTCCCCCTTACCGCCAAAGGCAGCACCGCAGGTAATCCCCCTCCGAAGGGGGAAACTGAAATTCGTCGTTGTCTTATGTCTTTCATCTTTTGTCTAATTGTCTATTTTGTCTAATTGTCTATTTTGTCTAATTTCTAAAATATTTCCAAATCGTAAAATCAAACGCATTTTTTTCGTCTTTCGTATGGTTTAAGATTATTTCTTTTGACCAATTATTTTCATTAATTTCGGGAAAAAATATATCCGCATCGACTGTTGTGTGAATGTGTGTGATGTACATTTCTTCCACCAAATCGGTCGTTAAAAATTGTTGAAACAACTCGCCCCCACCAATGACAAAAAGCGTTCGGTTATCATTTTTCCGTGTATTTTTCCACGCAATTACTTCGTCTATTGAATGAAAAACAAGGCAATTCGGAGCTTGAAAATCTTTATTTCGGGTTACAACAACGTTCAAACGATTGTGCAAGGGTCGGAATTTTTCGGGAATAGACTCAAAATTTTTTCGTCCCATCAAAACAATGTGCCCTGTTGTTGTTTCTTTAAAAAATTTCATATCGGCAGGCAAATGCCACGGCAAATCATTGTTTTTTCCAATGCCGTTTTGTTGGTCTTTAGCAACGATGACAGCTATTTTCATGCGAAGAGTTTTTTAAGTGTTTCGATGTCTTTCATTTTTTCAAATTGCCCCAAAGCGTGGTAAGCAAGCGACAAACTGTTCAACATTCGTTTGATTGTCTGCGAGTTAGAACACGGTTCAAAATAACAACGGTCGTGAGGGAGTTTTTTTGAATCTAAATATTCGGCAACTGCTTTTTCGTCAACAATTTTACCGTTATTAAACGCATCAAGATAAAACAAAACACCATATTTATTAGTATTTCCAACAAGCGTATTAATTTGCATTTCATCCATATACGCCAAAATAAAATGCTTAGGCAAATTCACACAATAAATAGGGATTTCAAGCATTTCCGCCAACACTGAATAGATAATCGACAAACTCAATGGGTTTCCGACTTTCAATTCCAACGCTGTGTTGATATAAAATCCAATAGGTGCATTGACATTTTTCTCATTTCCTTTAAAGCCAAACCGTTTGTAGAATATTTCGTTGATAATATTAACTTTTTCAAAAGCCGTCGCAACAGGCGACAATTCCAACCAAATTGCCGTTTTAATTTCGTGCAGTGTAGCCTTGATTTTTTCTTCCTCCAACGCTGGATATTGGTATTTTGCGACAATTAATGCACCGTCTAACAGATTTTTATCGTCACTTGCTATCCAATTTTTGAGTTCATTTTTGGTTTCTTCAAACTGGATTTCTTTGATTAATTCATCAATACGTGTTTGATATAACAAATCAAAATCATCATCTCGGGAATGTTCCAAAATCGGAATAACCGCACTTCCAATGGAAGAAATACGCTTTTTAACCTGCGAATAAATGTTTTCGTCGGGGTCGTCAATTAAGCGAACAAGTGCGTTTACATAATTTTCTGTCATCACAGCACAAAAATAAAATGAGAATAAATACCGTGGAAAACTTTAAAAATTACTTGTTAAATAAAGTTTGTTAATATGGGGTCATTAGGACTTTAAGACATTATGATATTAAGACGGATAAAAGACCGCTCCGCTAAAAGAAAGAAGACATTAGACAATTTCTCGTGAAACTAAGATTTTCTTTATGTTCTTTAAATCAAAGTCAAAACAGTCTAATGTCTTTCATCTTTTGTCTTATAGTCTAAAAAAAAGAGTATCTTTGCAATAATCTTACAAAAAATGAAAGTCTTTTTAGCTGATAGTAATGAATTAATTCGTGTTGGATTGCGCTCGATTTTAGAACGTGAGACACGTATTCAGATAATTGGCGAGGCATCGTCTTCGGAAGAACTTTTGCTTTTATGCGACCAACTTACTCCCGAAAATATTATCATTGATTATGCTTCTGACGGCTTTTCGATAGATGTTGTTCCGAAGTTTTTGCAAAAATTTTCCGACGCTAATTTCATTGCGATAACGCCTGCTCAAT
>DAOMPZ010000168.1:0-4949 GCA_035445045.1 Crocinitomicaceae bacterium
CATAACGCAAAATTCGGTATTTAATTCGTTACCCACAATAAATCATTTAGAGCCTAAATTTTTCATGTTGTTTGGTTACTCGTGAACAACAAATTTAAGAATTTTATATGAATTTCACTTCTTCCGCTTCAATCTTAAACTATTGCTTCGTTATTTAGCGGTCTTCACTTGCTAAGCATATTCTTTCGTTGGATCTTTCCGTTGAGACGGCGTTTTCTTAACGACTTTTACACGTATTTTGTTGGATTTATACTTCTCGCCATTGATGTAAAACACCGCATTGATTTTGTACGTTCCTGCCGTTTTGAAAAATCCATGTTGCGTAAAATAATATGTCACTTGTCTTGCGCCTCGGGCACTACTTTGATTTGCTCCGTTTGACTGCGTTGTTTTTTGAAAAGAAGCTGGTAAATTAAATTGAAATTGCCCTAATTTATTGGTTTCAAACTTAATAGAAATCGGAAAACCTTCCTCTAAAATTGTTTTGTCTGCCGAAAGTTTAAGCATCGGTTTTTGAGCTGACACAAAGGTCACACTCCAATAAAACAAAAGAAAAAGTAATGTAACTCGCATTATTTTTATAATTTCGAAGGACTAAAATTAAAAATAATTATGGAAAAACGACTTTGTTTAGAATGTTCCGAACTATTAAAAGGCAGGAAAGACCAAAAATTTTGCTCGGATTATTGTCGCAACGCACATAACAACAAGCTGAATGAAGACAATAATAAACAGGTTAGAAAAATCAATTCGATTTTACGAAAAAACCGAAAAATTTTAGAAAAATTAAATCCAAAAGGCAAAGCAACCGTGGACGAATTAACTTTGGCGGAATTGGGGTTTAATTTCCATTATTTTACGAATATCTACAAAACACAAAAAGGAACGTCTTATTATTTTGTGTACGATTACGGCTATTTACCTATCGAAAATGGGCAATATGTATTGGTTCTAAAACAGGAATACGTCAAGTAAATCAAATCGGGTAAAACAATAAAAATCAATGTTTTAGTCTGCGTGTTTAGATGTTTTTTAATTCATTTCCTCATACATTCGATTTTATTTTTGTATTTTAGCGAACTTGATTTATAAAATATATGTGGCAAAAAATAGGCAATCTTGCTATCCGAAATAGACTTTTTGTAATTATCGTTATTCTGTTAATAACCGTTTTCTTCGGTTATTTCATGGTTACAAACCTTAAAACAGATAACAAATATGGAAATACTTTACCAAAAGATGTTGATGTACAACACCAGTATTTAAGGTTCAAAGAACAGTTCGGTGAAGATGGCTCAACGCTTGTGATTGCTATCAAAAATGAGAATCTTTATACCGAAAAGAATTTCAAAAAATGGAAAGAATTGGGCGATTCTATCTTGAAAATGGACGGTGTATTGAACATCATTTCCGAGGCTACGCTTTTCACAATGAAAGACAATCCGTCCGAGCAGAAATTTGAAATCAAAAAAATCTATTCCGACCCAACTTTTTCCGAAAAATCAATCGACTCTATCAAAAGAGAAATTAAGCGAAACCCACTTTACAACCAACTTTTATACAACGATACCACACATGTTTCGTTGATGATGATTAGTTTGGATGAAAATTATTTGGAAGACCAAACTAAACAAAAATTCATTTTAAAATTAGAAGCCTTAGCCGAAAGTTATGCGCCTACTTTGGGAAAAATGCACTTCGCAGGGTTGCCACATATCCGAGTGATTACAGGTAAACGCATTGTCAATGAAATGGTTATCTTCGTAACCTTGTCGCTTTTGGCATCGTGTGCCTTAATTTATTATTTCTACCGCTCGTTCCGAATTATCTTAATCTGTTTGAGTGTCATCTCGATTTCGGTTATTTGGGCGTTGGGAATGATAGGTTTGTTTAATTACAAACTCTCGATTTTCATGGCGTTAATTCCGCCGTTGCTAGTCGTCATTAGTGTGCCAAACTCGGTGTTGCTCTTCACGGTTTATCATCAAGAATACCTAAAAAGTAACAATAAAATACGTGCAATTAGTACGATGGTGCGCAAAATGGGAGGCGAAACATTCTTGACCAACCTCACGACAGCAGTTGGTTTTGTGACATTTACAAGTTCTGAAAAACTCATGGAATTTGGTGTCATTTCGTCCATCAACATTATGGTTGTGTTTATCATTTCGATTTTCATTATTCCGATTGCTTTGAGTTATACCACCGCTCACAAAGACAAACACGTGGCGCATCTCACCCGAAAATCGTCAACGGTTATGTTGGAGACCATCATTAATTTGGTCAAAAATCACCGCCGAGCAATTTACATTTCGTCCATTGTTTTGACGGCTATATTTGTTTATGGAACGACCAAAATTACGGCAACAGGAAACATCACGAGTGATATGCCGAAAAACGACCCGATTTTATTGGATTTGAAATTTGTCGAAAATGCATTTGGTGGCTCAATTCCATTTGAAATTTTAGTTGACTACAAAGAAAAAGGACGTTTATTTAAAAATGAAACACTCGAAAAAGTCGAGGCAATCCAAGATAATTTAAAAGACGATTCTTTGTTTTCAAAATCACTGTCGTATGTTGACTTCATGAAAGTTATCAATATGGCAATGTACGACAACGACCCGTCACAATACAAAATTGTTTCCAATCGGGATAAATTAAAACTAAAAGGCTACATCGACAAATTCGACTTGACAAGTGCGAACGGTTCGGCAATGAGTTTGAAAGAATTGATTGATACGGCACATACAACAGTCCGAATTCGTACACAGATGAGAGATTTAACGTCGTCTGATGTGCGTGACAAAGTTGAACTTATCCGTTTGGAAATCGACAGTATTTTAAACCCCGAAAAGAAACAAATCGAGTATTATTATACGCAAATCGAACAAGGCAAAAATGCGTACATAGATTCACTTTTTGAGAATTACAGCTACATTCAAAATGCAGTTTCAACCCAAATCAGTAACGGAGATGAAAATTTGCAGTACGAATTGGACATGAACCCCGAAAAAATCAAAGACTATTATTCCAAACCATATTTTAAAAATAAATTGCGTGCTGCGATTGACCACGGGTATTATGGATCGGTTATTACTGGAACATCTGTTGTAGCAGCAGAAGGAACAAAATACCTGTTTATCAACATGTTGGAAAGTACCGTTATTGCAATTTTAGCCATTTCTGCATTGATGTTTTTCTTGTTTAATTCGTGGCGAATGACCGTTATTTCCATGGTTCCTAACGTTATTCCGCTCGTTTTTATGGCTGGATTTATGGGCTTTGCAAACGTTACTTTGCGCCCGTCAACTTTAATGGTTTTTGGTGTTGCACTCGGAATTACCGTCGATAGTGCGATTATTTTATTAGCAAAATACCGTCAAGAATTACGCAATAAATTCAACCCAAGTAAAGAACCTGTTATTCAGTCTTTGCGTGAAACAGGTTTGGGAATTGTTTATTCGTCGATTATCAATTTCTTCGGTTTTGGAATGTTCTGTTTTTCGCAGTTTGGTGGCACAAAAGCAATGGGTTTATTAGTTTCTATGGCGATTTTGGTCGGTGCGATAACCAACGTACTTTTATTGCCTTCTTTGTTGATGTCGCTTGAAAAAGTGGCTGTTACGAAGTCATTTGAAGAACCGTATTTTGAAATTTACGCCGACGATGATGATATTGAGTTGAGCGACTTACAAGTGTTAGAGGAAAAACCACAAAATCAATCTGAAGAAAACGAAATATGAAAGGAATCATTTTAGCAGGAGGCTCGGGAACACGCCTGCACCCCTTGACATTGGCAATAAGCAAACAATTAATGCCAATTTATGACAAACCGATGATTTACTATCCGCTGTCGGTTTTGATGAATGCAGGAATTAAAGAAATTTTGATTATTTCGACACCGCATGATATGCCATTATTCCAAAAACTTTTGGGCGATGGAACGCAATTTGGCTGTCAGTTTGCCTATAAAATCCAAGAAACGCCCAACGGATTGGCGCAAGCGTTTGTTATTGGGGAAGAATTTATCGGAAACGATGCTGTTGCGCTTATTTTGGGCGACAATATTTTTTACGGTGTCGGTATGGGAAATTTGTTGAGTGAACACTTAAATCCCGAAGGTGGAGCAGTTTTTGCCTATCATGTTTCCGACCCAGAACGCTATGGTGTTGTGGAATTTGACGCTGACTTTAATGCGCTTTCAATCGAAGAAAAACCACAAAATCCAAAGTCAAATTACGCTGTGCCAGGTTTGTATTTTTATAGCAATGACGTGGTTGAAATAGCCAAAAATTTAAAACCGTCTGCACGTGGTGAATACGAAATTACAGATGTAAATGCTGAATATTTAAGACGAGGAAAATTAAAAGTAGGCGTTTTAAACCGTGGAACAGCATGGTTGGATACAGGAACTTTTGCCTCGTTGATGCAGGCAGGACAATTCGTCCAAGTAATTGAAGACCGCCAAGGTTTGAAAATCGGTTGCATCGAAGAAGTCGCCTATCGCAAAGGTTTTATCGGAAAAGAGCAACTAAAAGCCTTAGCCGAACCACTTTTGAAATCGGGTTATGGGCAGTATTTAATGAATATTATCAAATAAAAATGGACATTTTAGCGAGCTATTTGTCAAAAGTTGAAAAGGAAATTACGGATTTAAAATTTCCGTCTGCGCCCAACGATTTATACGAACCACTTACGTATTTTATGGCAATTGGCGGCAAACGTATTCGCCCGATTTTGACATTGATGAGTGCCGAAATGTTTGGAAATCAGTCACAAAAAGCATTAGATGTTGCGCTTGGCATAGAGTTGTTTCACAATTTTACGCTTTTGCACGACGATATTATGGACAATGCGCCGTTGCGCCGAAATTTCAAAACCGTTCACGAAAAATGGAACGCCAACACCGCTATTTTAAGTGGCGATACGCTGTTTGTCAAAGCGAT
>DAOMPZ010000169.1:0-2086 GCA_035445045.1 Crocinitomicaceae bacterium
GCGTTTAGTGTAATTGTTTGCCCAGGGCAACTTAAATTCCCACCGTTTATCGAAACCGTCAAATCTTCCGTGTCAACAATGTTAAATTCAATCTGTTTATCCAAATGGTCGCCACACGCATCGGGAATACCAAACGTTAGTATAATCGTTTCCGTTCCTTCAACAAGCGCATCGGCATACGTATCTATTGTAAATGTCTTGCTTGTTTCGCCTGCATTTAACGTAACGCTTGTCGGAACATTACTGTAATCCGTTCCCATAGTTGCCGTTCCCGAAGCAGTTATCGGAATGGTTATCGCTTGATTTGCATTGTCGGCAGGGCGTGTAACGGTAAACGTAACAGAGCCACAACCTTCGGATAAGGTTTTTCCGTCGCCATACGTATCGGAAGAAAGTGTGTATTTTACGTCTGCAATAATCTTTGATTTTAAACTGTTTGCCTCTAAGAAAATTCCCGAATCATACAAGGCGTCGCCTACGTCTGCAATGGCAATAATAAGATGATATTTTTCGCCACATTGTACTTTTGCGGTAGCCTCTAAAGGTTTTGTAAAACCGTCATACTGAATGTATTTCGATTGTTGGTCGTAAGGACTTTCACTACCACTACCGTTATATGTAAAATACTGACAGTTATTACATTGTTGCACATACGAGCCATTATTGATATAACCGTCATTGATGTTGTTAATCGTTACAGGCGTGCCATTGGGTAAACGAGCAATGTTTTGATAGCCTGTAAACCCTGGTCCGCTAATAAAAAAAGCAAAAATATCATTAAACTCACTGCCTACATATTCTCTGTATTCTTCTGAACCAAAGATATAACGAAAAGTTACGGTGTCAGAATATGGAATAAAATCAAATTCTAAAACCGCCGCATTATACGTTTGTGTTCCGACTAATTGCGTCAAACGATTGTAGCCACCAGCATTGTTGTTGATTGTTGCATTATCTTTGTTGTTTGGGCCTTGCGGTCCATTAGCAACCGTATTTGCCGTTCCTGTCGTGATGACAATTCCTTCTTTGAAACCTAAGGTTGTGTTTTCGCCGTTAAAATATCCGATTGCTTGCGATGCTCCTTGATACGTAATGTTTGACACGGACACCCCTTGACCAAGTAAGGTATTTTGCACTAATTGCCCAGGCGTTTGGCTCGTAGAAGTGACCAACTGTCCAAAAATATGAACGGGAATTAAGAATAATATGAATAGTAAATATCTCACTAAATAGTTCAAACGTACGAAATATTAAAAAGTTGCCTATGTTTGAAAATTTTTCAACCATTTAGTTAGCAAAGCTATTTTTATTTTTATCATCAAGATTGAGGTGTTTTTGTTATAACGATTTAAACTTCTTATAAACCTCCACAGCTCTTTTGCCCGAAAGTACTGCACTGTTTTGCGTTTCCAAGCCTTCTGACCAACCACCGATAATGCAAAAATTAGTCGAAAAGTCCGTGATTTGTTGGTGTAATGTTTGGAGGTTTTCTACAAACTCAACGGTAATCATCGGGTGGTAAAATACGGTTTCATACAAGAGTTTGCCGTCTGTTTTTAATTGTTTGGCATCTTCTGTGTTAACCCAACTTTTGTAAATCCCGTTCAAACGAGGTGTGATAAGTCCCAAATTCATGGTCGAACTTGTGATATTGTAGTTTTTGTCAACGGCAATGTTCAAAAAAGCAGGTTTTTTCTGATGTGCATATCGCTCGTCATTATGCAAGACAATGCGAGCCTCGAAGTAAGGAAACGTTTTTAAAGTTGTGTAAATAGGCTTGAAAGACAAGTCCGTTTCGAGGATTTTCGCAGCAGTATTGGCATGAACAGCCATGACGACAAAATCAAATTCTTCGGTTGCTACAACACCGTTTTTTGATATGTGACCAAATAGGTGTTTTCTTTGGAAATAACCTTAAAAACAGGTGCATCGGTCTGAATGGTAACATTTGGATTGTTGATAGACGCTCCAATTTTTTGGATAATCGTACCCATTCCGTCACGCATGATGTGGAATTTGTCGCTCATTTTGGTAAAGTTCGTATGCCTTTTCGTTCGGTCGTTTGAATTTCAGTAAATTGCTTAAT